>MNEA01000069.1 GCA_001917435.1 Acidobacteria bacterium 13_2_20CM_2_57_6 | reverse complement strand
AGCAGGAATTGGCCGCCGCGATGAAGAACGAGATCGGCCGCGGACTGAGCCAGGCGTATCTCTCGCAAATCGAGAATGGCGCCCGGCCTCACCTGACGCATACAACTCGCGAGCTACTGGCGCGATTCTTCCGTGTCTATCCGGGCTTCCTGGTGGATGACCCGGAAGGCTACACGCCGGGCTTGCAGTCCGAACTCCGGGCCATCGACGCGAAGGTCGATTCGTGGCTTTTTGCCGGTGCCGAACAGTTCACGGCCGATCCAGTGCTTCAGCGTGCGCTCCTGACCATCGCGGAGCACGAGGACTCGCGCCGCGCGATTTTGCTCCTGGCAGAGATTCTCCGGACGCCGGACTTGGCCGAACGCCTGGGTGAAGTTTTGCATCCCGGCAGTCATCAGAACGGAGGGCACAAGGGCAACGGTCATCCGCCGCCGTCCGCTTCACTGCGGAACTGAGCGGAATCGGCCGGAAGAGTTTCTAGGTCGCAATAAACAGGGCTTGGGTCTCGAATTCCAGCTCGCGCCGCGCACCGGGAAGTTGCGCAAAGTAAATGACGCGTTCGAGGTGACTTATGACCTGGTCTGATTTTTATCTCCTCTGCTTCCTCGTGGGCTTCTCCCTCAGCGTGCTTTCGTTCTTGGCGGGCGCGGTTCACATTCATCTTCCTTTCAAGATGCATTTGCCCTTTCACGGTGCGCATCATGCCGGTGCTAGCGCTTCCCATGGCGGGCTAAGAGGCGGCACGCACTTTTCCTGGTTCAACGCTTCGTCGGCGATGGCTTTCCTGGCGTGGTTCGGTGGAACCGGCTACCTGCTGACACGGCATTCGCACCTGCTTGGAGCATTCAGCCTGTTGCTCGCCACCGTCGCGGGCTTGGCGGCCGGGTGGGTTGTCCTCCGCTTTATGGTCAAGCTCATGAATTCGACCGACGCCCCGATGAAGAGCGAAGACTACCGGATCGAGGGTTCTGTCGGCACCATCAGCATGCCGATCCGTGCGAGCGGCACCGGCGAAATCATTTTTTCCCTGGCGGGAGTCCGGCGGTGCGCCGGAGCGCGCAGCGATGACGGCAAAGCGATCGAGAAGGGAGCGGAAGTCGTAATCGAGCGCTACGAAAAGGGAATTGCTTACGTGAAGAGGTGGGAAGAATTCACGAAGTAAAGGTTTTCTCGGACTGGCGTTCGACACAAACAGTCCGGACGGGTGGAAAAAGGAGGCTTTATGTTCGGGTTGCCAAACGAAGTGGTGATCATCGCAGGGCTTCTGGTTCTGGGCCTCTTGATGATCATGATCGTGATCGCCAAGATGTACCGAAAAGTTGGGCCGAATGAGGCCTTGATTCGCTACGGGATGGGAGGGACGGAGGTCTACTGCGGAAAAGGGGCATTGATTTTTCCGATGGTGCAGACCTGCCGTGATCTCTCGCTAGAGCTGATGTCGTTCGACGTCGCCCCGCAGCAAAATTTGTACACCAAGCAGGGTGTTGCCGTGACCGTCGAAGCCGTCGCGCAAATCAAGGTAAAGAACGACAAAGAATCCATCCTGACGGCTGCCGAGCAGTTTCTGACTAAGCGGCCGGAACAGCGTGAGGCGTTGATCCGCCTGGTGATGGAAGGCCATCTGCGCGGAATCATCGGCCAGCTTACCGTGGAGCAAATCGTCAAGGAACCGGAAATGGTTGGTGACCGTATGCGCTCCACATGCGCCGATGACATGAGCAAGATGGGGCTGGAAGTCATCAGTTTCACCATCAAGGAAGTACGCGACAAGAACGAGTACATCACCAACATGGGGCGGCCTGACGTCGCTCGCATCAAGCGCGACGCCGAAGTGGCCTCCGCCGAAGCCGACCGCGACATCGCCATCAAGCGCGCCGAAGCGACCCGCGCCGCGGCTGTAGCCAAAGCACAAGCCGATCAGGAACGCGTCGCGGCAGAAACTGCATCGTTGGCCAAGCAGGCCGAGGCTGAACGCGACCTGGACATCAAGAAAGCCAGCTACTTGGAAATGACCAAGAAAGCCCAGGCCACCGCCGACAAAGCGTACGAAATCGAAACCAACGTCATGCAGCAGAAGGTGGTGGAAGAAGCGGTGAGAGTGCAGCAAGTGGAGCGCGAAGCCCAAGTGAAGGTGCAGGAAGCGGAAATCGCGCGCCGCGAAAAGGAACTCATCGCCACCGTGCTGAAGCAAGCGGAAATCGAGCGCCAGCGCATCGAGACGCTTGCCAGCGCCGAGCGTCAGCGCTCGATAACCGAAGCCGAAGGCTGCGCCTCCGCAATTCGCGCGCAGGGCGAAGCCGAAGCCGAAATCATCTTCAAGAAAGGCGAAGCGGAAGCTAAGGCCATGAACATCAAGGCGGAAGCCTTCCAGGAGTACAACCAGGCCGCCGTCATCGACAAACTGTTCACCGGGCTGCCGGATATCGTGCGCGCTCTTGCCGAGCCGCTCAGCAAAGTGGAGAAGGTGACCATCGTCTCCACGGGCAATGGGGATGCCGCCGGCGCATACAAGCTGACCGGCGACGTCACCAGAATTGCCGCGCAAGTGCCCGCTCTCTTCGAAGCGCTCTCCGGCATGCAGATGTCCGATCTGCTCAGCAAAGTCCGGATGATCGGCGATAAGGCTCCGAAGCCGGAGCAGCCGCCTGCCAAAAAGTCGTAGCAATTGTTTCCGTCTCCGGCAGGTCCTCTTGGGCCTGCCGGGGGCGCTAAATGGTCTGGGGGGATGGCCATGAGCAAGAAAGAAAAGGTTCTCTTTGTTTGGTTTCTCGTGGTGGCGACAGTGAGTTTAGTTTTCCACCACTTTTGGGCGTGCACGGTATATGCGCTTGGCAGGGCCGTCGCGCTGAACTTCGTGATCCTGCCGGGCCTTGCGAAGTTTGCGGCCGGAATTTGGACCGCACACCTATTGTCCTGACTCCGTTTGCGGGCGGTGGGCGCGCTTGATTGTCTTTAAAGAGTTTGAGTGGTCCGCAGCAATATTTGGTTCGTGAAAGGAGATTCATCATGGGACTTCTAGAACGAGTGAGCACTTTAATTCGCGCGAACATCAATGACATGGTCGATCGCGCGGAAGATCCGGAAAAAATGATCAAGCAGGTAATCCTCGACATGGAGAACCAGTACATCCAGGTCAAGACACAGGTGGCGGTTTCCATTGCCGACCAGCACATGCTGGAAAAAAAGTGGCGAGAGAACGAGGACTCCGGCAAGGACTGGATGCGCAAGGCCGAAACGGCGGTGGACAAAGGGCAGGATGATTTAGCTCGTGCCGCCCTCGACCGTTTTCAGACCTCGCAGATGCTGGCGCGAAGTTACCGCGAGCAGGTGGACGATCAGAAGTTGCAGGTGGAAACGCTGAAGGGGGCGCTCATGAAACTCGAACAAAAGCTCGACGAAGCGACGTCCAAGCGCGACCTGCTGATTGCGAGGCACCGGCGTAGCATCGCCCTGGGCAAAGCGGCGCGCGCACAAACCGCCATGGGCGACAATTCTAAGAGCGCCACGTTTGATCGCCTCAAGGATCGCGTGCACCACACCGAAGCCGTGGCTACAGCCGAAGTCGACCTCCTGAGCGACGACGTCGGCGAGAAGCTGACGCGGCTGGACCGCGACGCCGAGGTGGACCGCCTGCTCGCCGATCTGAAAGCGCGCCGCGGACTGCCGGAGAAAATTGGTTGACGTTTTGCACGTCCCCAACGCATGGATACGTCTCACGGGGCTTGTGCGGATTGAATCCCTTTTCGCTTCGGGGATTTCCAGGCGAAGCCGCCGCGAAAATACTGCCAAAGGCCTTGCAGCCTCCAGACCATGTGCATTTGCCGGTAAGGAAAATGTTCGAGGAAGCAGTAGCTGACCAGCCGCGCGACGTCTTGCCAGTCGTTATACCGCTTGTAGGTAATCTCTTCCTGCAGGACAGAGCCAATGGAAATCACGGTGGCAAACGCATATCCGAAGATGAGGAACTGCAGAAAAAATTCGCGGCTCAGAACACCAAGCGAGGCAGCGAGAACGATGGTGACGGTTCCCGCGAGCTCGAACACTGGGGCAAACAGCTCAAAGATCCACAAGTAGGGCAGACCGAAACAGCCAATCCTGGCGTAACGCGGCCGGAAAAGCATGTCGCGATTGGGCCACAGCACGTCCAGCAAGCCCTTTTACCAGCGTTGCCGCTGCTTTCCCAACGATTTCAGATCGGAGGGGGTCCAACGCCCGCAGGGCCTCTTCTACTTTCCCTTCGCGAGAGTACACGCTGGCCAATCCCATTCAGTCGTCCGGATCGTTCCGCGCGAACTTCAGAATTTCCAAGTATTCTTTTTCCGCTTCGGGCAAATGCCCGGACCAGCTCAGAACCCGAGCACGCCACGCACGCACATGCATGTCTTGCGGAGCCACAGCGGCCTGGCGGTCAACAATCCTTATTGCAGAAACCCAATCCTGCGCTTCGGCATATTTCCTCACTTCTGCCTGCCACTCAGGCCGCTGCGTTTGCGAACCCATTGGTACAGCCAATAGCGATACGCCAGCGATCAACACAGAGAATCGGAGCAACCGCAAGCCGAGAGGTTCCTGAATGACGCGAGCTCTGGAATTCCTCGATGTAGATTTTTTACACCCGACGTCGCTCACTTCTATAGCAATAGACAGTCCAATCCTTCGAAGAAGCACGTTCCAAAGAAGCCGCGAAGTTGCCCTATTTCTTTTGTTTACAGAATGCTCGATCTGAATCGAAGGAATCGTTTCCCTTGGAGGAACACTCTCTTGAATTTGAACCAAATTGGTACAATCGGTGTCTCGATTTTCGATACAGTCTGCCGGATGGACTCTTGCAGGGCGCGGATCCCTGCGATTCTTGGAGAATGAGGACGGCATGAATTCGCTGTTCATTGCGGTGCCGGGTGCGGTCACGGCGCTGGGGACTGCCGCCGCTTACGGCGCCGCACATCCGCGCTCGCAACTCTTCGGGCGTACGGTTTGCCGCTCGAACTCTTCGCGGAAGCTGGCGCTCACCTTCGACGACGGGCCGAATCCTTCGATGACTCCGAAGTTTCTCGATCTGCTGGACCGCCACAACGCGAAGGCCACATTTTTTCTGATCGGTCGGTACGTTCGCGAATGCCCGGAACTGGTGAAAGAAACCGTCGCGCGCGGACATCTCGTAGGCAATCACACGGAGACGCATCCGAATCTTTTCCGGCTTAGCCGTAGGGAAATCAGGATTGAGTTGCGCCTCTGCCACGACGCGATTTCCAATGCTTTGGGCTCGCCGCCAAAGTGGTTTCGGCCGCCCTTTGGCTTTCGCAATCCGTGGGTGATTCCCTGTGCCCGTGAACTTGGCTACCGTACCGTCATGTGGACTCTGCTTCCCGGTGATTGGAAGGAAAGGCCTCTGGAGTGGCTGATTCCGCGCCTGCAGCCCATCGCCGCTCGCTCCCAGCGAAACCTGGGAAGCGCCTCGAAGCCTGCCGCAGCAGGAACGGGCGATGTCCTTTGTTTGCACGACGGCACGCATCGCCAAATGAATGGCGACTGCTCCCGCACGCTCGCCGCTCTCGAGCATTGGCTGCCGCGCTGGCGTGACCTCGGCCTCGAATTTGTTACAATCGGGGAAGCGGTGAACACACCCGCCACCTAATCATGGACGAGCGCCAGTTTTACACCGAAAAAGAAGAAACCCGGAAAGTAAAGCTGGTCTGCCCCAGCTGCCGCGGCGAATTCGAGGCTCCCGTGCGCTGGAAGGTCTGCCGCAAGAAAAGGGAATTGCCGCGCGGAGTCGGCGAAGAAGACAGGAAAAAGTTCGCGAAGGCCAGTTCCTATATGGTTCGGCTGGACGATTTAGTGGCTTGCTACAAGTGCCGCAAGCGCTTTGAATTGACCGGCCAATCCACGGTTCTCATCAACGATAATCTTGGCGATCCCAACGCCGATCCCGAAAACTTCGGCAATCGCTGATTCATCTTCGAGTCTCCAGCGTCGCCCCCTAAATTTCCGGATACATTTCAAAGAAAGCTTCGATGGACTGGCGAAACGTGCTCTCGATCTCTTCCTTGCTGCCTTCGATCAAGTGCATGGCGATGCGCGCCGTGCGGCCATTCTTCAGCACCACCGTCGCGTCTTTCACTTCGCCGAGTTCTTCCTCGGGCAGCAGCCTCATTCCATAAATTAACGCCAGTTTCGCCATGCGATTCTCCTCACTGGCGTTCAAGCGTAGCCCTCGTTTTCTCTCCGGTCAAACTTGGGCGATAAAAAGAGCGCGTGGAGTTATACTCAGGCATCCGGGTCGTTGCTTGATGCATCGCATCAAGTACCGCGGAGGGTTTGCCATGAGAAAGCTGCTGCACCGAGCGTTCCGCCCGAACCTGTTTTTCATCGCAAGCCTGTTGGCGATTGGCGCGTCCTGCGCCGCCCAGCAGCCTGAGGGGCCGCAGTCGGACGCTCCGCCTCCCGTCGCGCCGAAGCCGGTTACAGCACAAACGGCAGGCTCCAGCGAAAGAATCACGGTTCCCTCGGGAACACGAGTGGGAGTTGTCCTCCAGAACGGGATCTCCACGCGCAGCGCAAAAGCCGGAGACTCGGTTTACCTCCAAACCTCCTTTCCGATTACCGAGAACAACCGCATCGTGATCCCGGTTGGCTCCTATCTCCGCGGGGAATTGCTCGAAGCCAAACGCCCCGGCCGCGTCAAGGGCCGCGGGGAATTTCGGATGCGCCTCGATACCTTGATCCTGCCAAACGGCTACACCGTCGATCTGCGGGCCGCCCCGCGCAGCGCGGATTCTGGCGGCAAGGAAACCATGGATTCGGAAGGCAAAGTGACCGGCGGCGGCAACAAAGGCGAGAAGGTGGGAACGGTGGTAACAACGACCGCCACGGGGGCTGGGATCGGCGCCCTCGCCACCCGGACGCCAAAGGGCGCTGGTATTGGTGCCGGAATCGGCGCGGCGGCCGGGCTCGCTGCCGTTTTGCTTACCCGGGGTCCGGAGGCGGAACTCCCGCGCGGCTCCACCATGGACGTCGTCCTCGAACACGACCTATCGCTGGACGCCAGCCAGATTCAATTCAACAATCTCGGACAATTTCAGCCTGTTTACCAGCCTCCCGTGCGCCCGCAGCCGCCGGAACACTAAGTTAGTGCAAACGCCGCGGGGCACGACTGCGGCAGGAGTGTGGAAGAGGTGTGTCGCCTCGGGCTGACAGAGATGCCTGCCTTCGATTGCCATCTCGATCCTGAATTGCATTCCGGCTATTTCCGCCCCTGCAAGTCTTCCTATTCCTGATCGTAACTGATTGCCGCAAAAGGCTTTGCGTAAATGCGAGCGGAATTCGCACACCATCACCTCACCTGTTCCTATGGAGATCACGATGCATTTCACTTCACGGGCCAGGTCAGCCCCTTGAGGTGATTCCGATGCCGTGCCGACTCCTAATGCGTCTCGCCATCCTTTTGCTAGCTTCTTCGTCCGTCGTTACGGCCCTATCGGCGCAGGAGGCCCCAACGGGCGCTTCGCCAGGCGCATGGCCTCCCCAGCAAGAATCCGCCAACTCTATCGTTGCCACTTCGAACGCCGCTCAAGTTGCCGTCCCCACGGGAACACGGCTCCCGCTGGTGCTTCGCAACGGCATCAACACGCGCACCGCCAAGGCCGGCGATTCCGTCTATTTCGAGACGGCGTACCCCGTCGCACGCAACAATCGCATCGTGATTCCGATGGGCTCGTTCGTGCGCGGGCAGATTGTCGAAGCGAAGCGGCCCGGACGGATTCGCGGACGCGCCGAGTTTCGCATCGCGCTCGAGCAGATGATGCTTCCGAACGGCTACACGATCGAATTGACGGCGACGCCAAGCAGCGTGGATCGCGGTGGGAAAGAGGGTGTCACTCCGGAAGGAGTGGTGACCGGTCCCGGCGCAGTTGGCAGGGATGTTGGCACTGTTCTGCTTGCCACGGCCATCGGCGGTCCTGTCGGAGGTTACGCAGGCCTTTTGGCGGGCAGCCCATCGAGGGCAAGTCTCGCCATTGGACACGGCGCCGGTGCCGCCGCAGGTTTGCTGGCAGTTTTACTCACGCGCGGTCCGGAAGCGGAGCTGCCGCGCGGCACCACCTTGGATGTCGTCCTCGACCACGCGCTACTGCTGGACGCCAATCGTTTGCCGCCGAATGATCCAGGCAAACTTTCTCAGCCGTTGCCGCCGGCCTCAAATCATCAGGAAAGCCATCGCCGCGACCGCGCTCCAAGGCGAACGCTACCTGGATTCCCATTCCCATTCTTTCGTTTTTAATTTGAGGGCCCGAACTGTCGGAGGAATCTCACCATCAGTGAGGAGTTAATTCGTTTCAGGCTGGCATTTTCTTCGTTGCCGCGGCTGTTTCCACTTGAAAGCGCATCGGGCTGAAGCGGTCCCAATCGATACTCACGCGCTTTTCCGTAGCCCATTCGCGAACCAGCCGCGCGGTAATCGGTGTAAGCAGGATTCCACTTCGGAAGTGGCCTGTGGCCATCAGCAAGCCGTCGATATCCGTAGGGCCGATTATCGGCAAATGGTCGGGAGAATCGGGCCGCAGCCCGGCCCACGTTTCTTCAATGCGCGCATTCGCAAGGCCCGGCGCAAGTTCGATAGCAGCCGAAAGAATTTTCTCGATGCCTCCCGCAGTCGTCCGTTTGTCGAAGCCCGTATACTCGACGGTCGCTCCCGCGACGATTCTCCCGTCGTTCCGCGGCACCAGATAGATTTTCTCCGACCACAGCACGCGTTCTATTCTCAATTCATCGGCGCGCAGCGCGGCCATCTGCCCCTTTGCCGGACGCACCGGAGCATACCGCGCAATTCCTTCGATCGCCGCCGAAAAGCAACCGGCAGCGATAATCGTCCATTGGGCTTCCACTTTTTCATTCTGCAGAACAAGTCCCGCGCAGTGATTCTTCTCCCGCCAGATCGCTTTCGCGCCGTTTCCAGAAAAAATCTCCACACCGCTGCGTTGAGCAGCTTCCAGAATGGCGGCCGTCAGCGCGCGGTTGTCAACCGATGCTTCGTCTGGCCGGAGCACCGCCGCTTCCACTTCTTCGCTCAGCGCCGGCTCCAGCTCGCGTGCGTCTTCGGCGCGAAGCGGCTCCGCCTTCAGTCCCAGCCCGTGGTGCAGTGCGATAATAGTGCTGAGTTCCGCCTTGGTATCGTGCGAGAACAGCGCCTCGAGCGTTCCTTTCGGCCGGAAACCCGCGCTCTTTCCGGAAATCTCTTCGACCTCGGCGATAAATTGCGGATAAAGCGCGAGGCTCGCTTTTCCCAGCGGCACCATCGCAATCATTCCCGGACTCTCCGGCGCCGGAGAAAGAATGCCCGCGCTGGCCCAGGACGCTTCCTGCCCCAGTTGCTGGCGGTCAAACACCGCCACTCGCAGGCCGGCGCGCGCCAGCTCCAACGCGACGGCTCCGCCAATCACTCCACCGCCGGCGATGGCGGCATCGAACTTCTTCATGATGTCATCTTAGCGCATCTGGCCAAACGGCATGGCCCACAGCCGCACGTTCGCCTGCGCGAACCGCAATCTCGGCGAAGGAATGTTGGATTCGAACGAACAACTAGAGGGAACTGGCGAGTTCCTCGGAGAGCACCTGCGCTTTTTTCGCCAAGCTGCGTGCGCGGCTCCAGTCCGTGATCTGCGCGGCTTCGCGCGCGTCCTTGATGAAGCCTCTGATTTTGGAAACCAGGTCCGTCTGCGCGGCGCTCAGCGTTTTTCCACGCGCCGCCCCAAGATTTCTCTCCGCAATGTTCAAGCTCTCATTCGTTTGCTGCTGGGCAACGACGGATTCTTGCGGCGTTAGCTGTGGGGCAATAGTTGGCGCGTCGGACTTTTCGGCCTCGCTCCCTAAGGTCCCATTGGACGGCGCGCTGCTGCGCGGCCGAGGCGGCGGGGGACGCAAACCGATCAAGCGGCCGAGAAATGGAGGCATCTCGAACCGAAGTTCGGGTAATGGATCGTCAAACGCATCATTTCCTTCCGCGATGCGCGCCTGCGCTACAGGTCTGACCATCACTGCCGTGGCCCACGGGATTTCCGGACGTTTCCTTACGCTGCATCCCACCAATAGGCACGTCGCGCAACAAAAAAGGAAGAATTGCGAAGAGCCGCGTGCAAATACCGCCAAGGATCGGACTGGGTTTTCCGTCATGTTCAGGCCGCGAGTGGCAATTCGATTCGGAACGTTGTGCCCCGGCCGACCTCCGAAGTAAAGTCTATCGAACCATTGAGAAGCTGCACAATCCGAAACGTGCTCGCGAGTCCGATTCCGCTACCCCCCGGACGCGTGGTGAAAAACAATTGGAATATTTTCTGCCGGTTTTCCAGTGGAATGCCCTTTCCGGTATCGCCCACGGTAATTTCCGCCATTTCCCCGCGCCGGCTCAGAACCAGCCGCAATTGTCCGCCGTTGGGCATGGCTTCCGCGGCGTTCAGCACCAGATTCAGCACCGCCTGCTTGAGCAATGCGCGATCCACGTAAACTTCCGGCACATCGATCGGCAGCAATTGCGCCAGTTGGATATTGGATTTCTGAAGCTGCGGCCGCGCGAAATCCAGCACTTCTTTCAAAAGCTCCGCCAACTGCGTTTGCTCCAGCCGGATATCCATCGGCCGAGTGAAATCGAGGAAGCGTTTCACCACCGCGTCCAGCCGGTCGATTTCTTTGTCCAGCACCTGGACGGCCTGTTGCGACGCGCCGTCCGATTCCCCGGAAAGCGATTCCTTCAGGTTTTCCAGCCACAGCCGCATGGAATTCAGCGGATTCTTCACTTCGTGCGCCACTCCAGCCGTAATCCGCCCCAGCGCCGCCAGCCGTTCGCTCACTTGAAGTTGCGTGTTGATGCTTTCCAGCGAGTCCAGGTCACGCAGCGTCACCAGCGCTCCCATGCGCTCGCCATCCTCTTGGATGGCTTGCACGCTAACGCTCACGCGCTTTGGCCCTTCGCTCGTCTCCAGCTCCGTTTCAGCCGCCACTTCGCTCAATTCATCGCTCTCAATGTGCAGCGCCTCGTGCAGGGGATGCCCGGGAGGGAAAATTTCCGTTACGCGCCGCCCAAGAAACTGTCCTGCCGGTTCTCCGAGAAATTTTTCCGCGGCCGGACTGATCATCACGGCGCGCGCGTCCCGTGTAAACAGCAGCAGTCCGTCCTCGAGTCCGGCCATCACCGAATTCATGTTTTCCCGCATGGTGCTGAAAATCTCGTGTACCCCGCGCAATTGCTGACCCACCTGCGTAATTTTCCGGCTCACCAGTCCAAGTTCATCGCCGCTTCCGGCGAAGCCGGTAACCTCCGGGGAAGGCGCGTCGTATTGCCCCGCGGAGATGCGGTCCAGTTGTGCTGAGATGTCCTGTAATGGCTCAAGCGTTGCCCGGCTGACCACCGCGGCGAGCAGCGTCGAAATCGCCAATGCCGCCAGCGCAAAAATCCCCGACGTCTGCAGGCTGGGAGAAATTTCAGCCAGAAGCAATCCAGTGGATATGGCCACGCGAATATCGAAAGGCTGGCCACCCGCCTTGAAGGGGGAACTGTACTCGTAGATCCTTGGTTTGCCGCGCAGCACGGTGACCTTGTGCAGGAAGCCGCGTTGCATCAGGTCTGATATCGGGCTGCGCCCCAGGTGAAACTTCCCCTCTTCTGACTTATCGCTCGAAACCAGTACGATGCCGTCGCGGTCGATGATCGTGACTTCGTAAATCGCAGGCGATCCGATGGCGGATTTTAGCTGCGCCTGCAGTCCCTCGCTCGATTGCAAGGCGTAACGCACGTAGTCGTGGATGTCTTCGGCGGAGTTCGATTCCGGCCGCCAGCCGTGGCTGCTGGCGTCGGCCAGGGCCCGCTGCACCCATTCAAAACTGTCTCCTGCCAGTTCTACCGTGCGCTTGTTGGTCTCGCGAAGCACGTGTTCCAGCAACTGCCAGAAGGACACACCTGACAGGACTGCCGCGACGAGCAGCACCAGGCTCGTCATCACCAGCGTAAGTTTTGTCCGCAGCCGCAGCTGCATTCTGCGTCCCTACTCCGCTTCGGCGCGGTCGCCGCCGTATTCTTTCAGCTTATTATGAAGCGTTTTCAGGCTGATGCCGAGCAGTTCCGCCGCCCGCGTTTTATTGTTTCCAGTTGCGCCCAGCGTCTGCAGGATCAATTCGCGTTCCATCGCATCCACCGTTGTTCCCACGGGAAACTTGATCGCGGAAAGATCGCCCGGCCCTTTCGCTCCCGTCTTTCCAAATTCTCCCGGAAGGCACGACCGCGTAATCAGGTCTTTTTCGCACATGATGGCGGCGCGCTCCAGCACGTTGCGCAGCTCGCGGATGTTTCCCGGCCAGGTATGCCCCATGAAAATGTCCAGAACTTCCGCGCCGATCCCGCGCACGTGCTTGCCATGTTTGCTGTTCACGTCGCGCAGGATGTATTCGACGAGCAGCGCAATGTCTTCCTTGTGTTCGCGCAGCGGCGGCAGGTGAATGTGGAACACGTTCAGGCGGAAGTACAGGTCCTGCCGCAACTGGCCGCTGCTGACGGCTTGCTCCGGTTCTTTGTTGGTCGCTGCGATAACCCGCACGTCCACCGGAGTCTCGCTCTTGCTCCCCAGCCGCCGCACTTTGCGGTCTTCCAATACACGCAACAGCTTCGCTTGCGTCGGCGCCGGCATTTCGCCGATTTCGTCCAGCAGCAGCGTTCCCGAATCGGCCAGCTCGAAGCACCCGATGCGCCGCTCGGCCGCTCCCGTGAACGCTCCGCGCTCGTGGCCGAAAATCTCGCTCTCCATCAACGTTTCCGGAATCGCCGAACAATTAATCGCCACAAACGGCCCATTCGCGCGTGGCGAAAGCTTGTGCAGCGTCCGCGCCACAATTTCCTTGCCTGATCCAGTTTCTCCCGTAATCAGCACCGACGCCGAGCTCGGCGCCGCTGTCTCCACGATGCGCATCACTTCCTGCATCTGCTTGGACGCTCCGACGAGGTCGCCCAGCCGTCCCGTCTCGCGCAGTTGCCGCTGCAGCACCGCGAGCTGCCGCGCGTCGCGCGCTTTGCCCAGCGCCCGGTCCAGCAGGGCGCGCAGCACCGGCCCTTTCAGCGGTTTTTCGATGTACCAGAAGGCTCCTGCCTCGATCGCCGCCACGGCGCGCTCTTCACTGCCTTTGCCCGTAATGATGATGGCCGGCACGCCGTGGAGCTCCGTCCCCAGCTGCTTCAGCAAGTCCAGCCCGTTCATGCCCGGCAATTCCACGTCCGCGATCAGCGTGTCCGGCTGGTAACTCGCAAATTTCGCCAGCGCTTCTTCCGCCGTTCCTACGCCCACCACGTCGCAGCCCCAGCGCTGCAAGAGCTGTTCGTAGCCCTTGCGCGCATTGTCTTCGTCTTCGACAATCAGCACGCGGTCCTTGCGCTCCACCATTTCGATGGCCCGCACTGCCGCCCGTGTTTCTTCCCCCATGGCTCCCAGCCTCTCTTCGGCATGTTCTAGATGATTGGCGTATGCACTACTGAGCTGGACACTTCGACTCTAGCAATCTGCCCGCTCCTTGCCAAGTTCTCAGAGATGTACAACCGCGTTAATCGGGACTTAGGCTCTGGTCGGTATCCCATTTGAGATTAGTGCCGAGAGTCCGGCGATCCGGCCGGGAGCGACCCGTAACCAATCGTTGACGGCCCGGACGCTCGGGAGTAGTTTCAGGTCCATCCCTTCGCAGTGTTCAACGGACGGAGGTCCCGATGACACTCATCTCCGTTATTCTTGCATTCGTTCTTATGGTTGCAATGGCGTCGCATCCGCAAGTCTTATCGCAACAGGAAGAGGAAGTTAAGAAACTGGAAGGCGAGCGCAGCAAAGCGCAGGTGCAGGGCAATATTGGAAAGCTGGACGAAGTGTTGGCTCCTGAGTTCATGGAACTCAACACCGCAGGGCAAATCCGAACCAAGCGAGAAAATATCGAGGGGCACAAATCCGGGCAGGTGCATTGGGAGAAGTTCGACCTCGATGAACTTAGTGTGCGCGTCTACGGGGAAACAGCCGTTGTTTCAGGTCGCTTAACTCGCAAAGGTACATTCGCTGGCCGCGACCTCAGCGGTCAGTCCCGATATACGCGGTACTACGTTCGACGGCAGGGACGCTGGCAGGCAATTTTCCAGCACAGTGTTCCGGCAAACTGAAAACAAACGGCTTGAATACCCCATTAAGCATTGCGTGCGTCGCCTGTCGCCCACGCCTACACGCGCCGTTCGTGGTAACCTGTCCCTATGAGCGCTACCGTGCAGCGCATAAGCGCCTTGGCAGCTTGCCTCTTGGCGGGAATCGTCGCGGTCTCTTGGCACCCAGAAACTCGCGCCGCTGAGCCCAAAGACCCTAAGGCTTTAGCGGCTCGCCCCGATCAGCCTGAAGCGAAAATCTCCACGTCCTGGGACCAGAAGACTGCCGCCGCTTACCTCGATCAACGGGCGGCCTGGTGGATGGCCTGGCCCAAAGCTGCGCGCGATCACGAAACCTTTTGCGTCTCGTGCCACACGGCCGTCCCGTACGCCATCTCGCGGCCTGCCCTTCGAAGACCCCTTGCGGAAGAAGCTCCTTCCGCGAACGAACGCAGGCTCCTGGAAAACGTCACCAAGCGCGTTCGCCTTTGGAAAGAAGTCGCCCCCTTCTATAGCGACGCGGACCGTGGTGCGTACAAAACAGTCGAGTCCCGCGGCACGGAATCGGTTCTCAATGCTCTGATCCTTGCCGCCAACGATGCGCAGCGCGGCCAACTCACCAACGACGCGCGCATGGCGCTGGACAACATGTGGGCAGAGCAGCAAACCACGGGAAGCAAAAAGGGTGCGTGGTCGTGGCTGCGGTTCGCCAACGAGCCGTGGGAAGCGGACGATTCGGACTTTTATGGGGCCACTCTTGCCGCTATCGCGGCGGGCACGGCCCCCGGAAATTATCTCACCAGGGCTGAAATCCAGAATAATCTCACGATGTTGCGCGAATATCTGAACCGCGAATCCGCGGCGCAACCTGCCATCAATCGTGTAGCGCTCTTATGGGCTTCGGCGAAACTGCCTGGCCTCCTCGAGCCGCAGCAGCAGAAAGCCTTCATCAAGGAAATTCTGGACAAGCAGCAGCCAGACGGGGGCTGGAGCCTCTCTTCACTCGTTGGCGGTTGGAAACGAAACGATGGAACGCCGCAGGAAGGGAAGAGCGACGGCTACGCCACCGGGCTGATCGCGTTCGCGCTACAACAGGCCGGTATTTCGCGGGAGAATCCCCAAGAGAAGCAGGCGCTTGCCTGGCTCGCGGCGAATCAGAACAAAACGGAAGGCTTCTGGCTGGCCTACTCCCTAAACAAAAATGAAGCCCACCACCTGTCTCCGGGCACCGCCCTCTTCATGAACGACGCCGCCACCGCCAACGCCGTCCTCGCCCTCACTGACGCCACGCACAAGTGAATCCGGGCGCCCCCGCTCGCCCTAATTCTTAGGAATTCTCGGCACGGTAGGGGTTGGGATATCTTGGGATATCCAGCCCCTACCAACCGAATTTCGCCTCACTTCTTGAGGAGGTACAGCGCTCGCTCCAGTTCCAATTCGAGCTTGGCGCCCTTGGGCAGGTTCAACTCGTGGCCGCGCCCTGATTCCATCAGATACGCCGTCAGCGCGCCCAGGGCTGCGCCCTCGGCGGCTTCTTTCTTGTCTTTGTCTTTGACGCCTTTCACAGCGCCAATGACCGCGCCACCGGCCGCCGCTTGTGCGGCATCCTGTTGCGTGCTGCTTCGGCCCTCGATGAGTCCTTCTTTCTGCGGGCCCGATTTCACGCTGTGGTCGCCAGGAACGCTCACGACTTCCGCCACAATCGGCAGATCGCCAAACTTGGTGTGAATCTCGTCAAACGTCAGCCAAAGTTTCGCGCGTCCGGCCACTCCTGCCGGTTCCACGTGGCTGATGTGCCCATGAATCTCCGCTCCCGCCGGCAGATAAATCCCGCTGCCCGCTTCGAGCGGCTCGAGCGTCTTCACTCTGAACTTTGCGTTTTCCTGTGTGCCCTTGGTGCCCAGCTCATCTTCGAGCCGCACCAGAAACTTCGTCCCGGGCGCCACCGCGTACGTTTCAATCGGCAGGCCATGCTGTTCCCCATCCGCCTTCTGCCTCGGTTGATCGGGCGCTTGTGCCGTCGCTTCCCGCGGCGTTTCCTGGGGCTGCTCCGGCGCTTTGCACGTGGCTCCTAAACTAAGCGTCGCCGCTAAAATCGCGACACCCATAGTTACACTGCTGACGTTCTTTCGTTCCATGGTCTCCTCCCGCGAACTGCTAAGCAAACCAGGAATGCAGCCGGAGAGCCATTGCACGCCGGTTCCGTGCGCCGCAAGGGTTTGAAAAAGGGACACTTGGAGGCGCCATACGACAGGCCATTGCCGATTGCCGGAGTCCTGTCGGCGAATCCCGCCATAGCTCCGCAAGGGTTTCCTGACACTAGGTCCGGATCTGGCGAAGAAAGAAGTTAGTTCTCCAGGAAGCGCCGAACGCGACGCAGGACAGCGCTGTACATGGCCGGCGTAACGCGGCCGGTCTGTGTATTTTGCTGGCTTGGGTGGTACACACCGAACAGTCGCGGAAACCCGGCGCCCATTTCGGCTTCCGCGCCGTGCGCAAATTTGCATAGCGCACGCGACGAAATCACGCCGCGTTGCTTCAAAATCTCGAGGTAGGCATCCCAAGCGATTTTCCCCAGCGCCAAGACCGCTTTCGGTTTCAAGATTTCCAGTTCGCGTTCAAAGTAGCCCCGGCAATTCAAGATTTCTCCGGGAAGCGGCTTATTCTCCGGCGGCGCGCAGCGGCAAGTCGCGCTGATGTACACATTTTCCAAGCGCAGCCCATCTTCGCGATTTTCGGAAACCGGCTGATTTGCGAAGCCCGCCTTGTGCAACGCCGCGTACAGAAAATCGCCCGAGCGGTCGCCCGTGAACATCCTGCCTGTGCGATTCGCACCGTGCGCCGCCGGTGCAAGTCCGAGTATCAGCAACTCCGCGCCCGCGTCTCCAAATCCGGGAACTGGTTTTCCCCAGTACGTCCACTCGCGATAGGCGCGCCGTTTTTCTCGCGCAACTTCTTCGCGGTATTTCACAAGCCGCATGCACCGGCGGCAAGCAATAATTTCTTCGTTCAACACGCGAAGCTGAGAGGGTGTTTCAGGCATTGGCCTCATTTGCGCGACGATTCATCATGCGATTCAAGTCGGCGTAGGGAATTGCTCCAGCGAACATCGTCTCGCAAGAGCGCGTTTGCAACATTTCCTTTCCAGCTCGCTGCACGGCCCCCATTGCGGCGCGCATGATCCCCGAACCCGCGCTTAACCGAGCTACCCCGATTTTTTCCAGTTCTGCCATCGGAGGGCATGCCGGATTCGCAAGAATATTTATAGGAGCCTCGACTGCCTTCACCAGCTTAGCGATCATTTCGCGGTCGTATAGCCCAGGCGCAAACAGGCAATCGGCTCCGGCGTCGCGGTATGCGCGCAACCGTTCAACTGTTCGTTCAAAGCGCGTAGCCTCTGGACCGATCGGCATTAAGTAAATATCCGTCCGCGCATTCAGCACGAAAGGAACACCGAGTGATTTCGCTGTCTCGCGGATGGCGCGAATCTTTTCGACTTGCAGCGGCAAAGCCACATGCGAACTCTCATCATCGCCGGTCACGTCCTCGAGATTCATTCCGATGGCGCCCGCACCGATCGTCGCTTTCACGGTCTCCGCCATGTCCTTCACGGTAGTGCCGTAGCCCGCTTCCAGATCCGCGGTTACCGGAGCGCGCACCGCACGGGCAATCCGCGCTACCACATCCAGCATCTCGTCCCGCGAGATTCGTTGACCGTCCGGATAGCCCCGAGAGAAAGCTACTGCCGCGCTGCTGGTCGCAATGGCAGGATGGCCGCATTCTTCCAAAATCCGCGCGCTTACCACATCCCAAGCGTTCGCGAGCACGAGCATTCGAGGCCCGTGATGAAGCTTGCGGAATTGTTCGGCTTTTTCAGCTTGTACGCGTGTGTTCATTGGAAAACCTCCAAAGGAAAGATGCAGGTGTGAACTAGGATTTAGAGACTAAGGTGCCTCCCTAGCCGGCGAAACGGCCAATTTGGAGGGGCATTTCGCCCACTAGGTTCCTGGTAATTCGCTAATTGCCGGGCGAAAGTATTCTTTCACTGCTCTTTCAAAACTTCCGCCAAGACGACGGCTTGGTTGTGCTCTTCATCTTTCGCGCCAAAAAGAAGCGTCAACGTTCCGTGCTTCTTTTCTATTTTCTTCAATTCCGCGAGCATTTCTTTTTTCTGTTTTAGTTCGGCACGGTATTTCTTTTGAAACTCCGGCCATTTTTTCACATCGTGACAAAAAGATTTGCGCAGCGCGTCGCTGGGAGCCACTTCCTTTATCCACAAATCAATTTTTGCCGCTTCCTTTTGCATGCCGCGCGGCCACAAACGATCCACCAGCACGCGCCCGCCGTCTTCCCTCGCCGGTTTGTCGTAAACTCTCTTGATTCGCAACATCACTTGCTCCGCCGCAAAATCGCCAATACTTCATCGTGAATTTTTCCATTTGTGCTGACTAACTGTCCGGTATAAATCGTTCGCTCGCCGCGCACGTTTGTCGAGCGGCCCCCTGCTTCCTCGACCATGATTCCGAGCGGCGCGAGGTCCCACGGCTTCGAAGTCCAGTCGAGCGCCACCTCGATCGCGCCTTCGGCGACCAGCATGTGCTGCCAGAATCCGCCAAACGAGCGGCTGTTGCGCGCCGCATCCAGCAGAGCGCGAATCTTCGCCTGGTCGTGCGCGTTCTTGCTTGGCCCGGTGCCAGTTGTAAAAACCATCGCTTTGCCCAGGCTCGTCACGAGCGAAACCTGGAGCCGCTTTCCATCGCGGTACGCGCCCTCCCCTCGATACGCCCACCAACGCGAATGCAACCCGGGCGCGCTCACCATCGCGGCAACGATTTCGCCCTTCGACTCAATTCCCATGAGCGTGCCGAAGGTGGGAATGCCGCGTGAAAATTCCTCCGTGCCATCGATTGGGTCGATGATCATGCGTGCGCGTCCGGAAGCCCCCGGCGACTTGGCGTCCCCGCCGCCCATCTCTTCTCCAAGAACGTCCAGCGGCAACCCGCTCGCCGCCACTTTGGCCCGCGCCATTTCCTCCACGGCGCGGTCGGCCTGCGTCACTGCCGTGCCATCGCCCTTGCGGTCAATGCGCAATTCGTCTCCGCGGAAATAGCGCAGCGCAATCGCATCCGCCTCTTCCGCGATTTCTTTCAGCAAACCTCCATAAACTTCCGCGTATCCCATTGCTTCTCCCTATCGAGATACATCATCGGGCAGGAAATTTCCAGCCACCGGTCACGAGTCGCAAATCACCGGATTTGACTCTATCTCCGCACACCCCTAGCATACAAAGTTATCGCAATGTCTGCTCAAGCCAACACCGGAACCGTGCTGGACCGCATCCTGGAAGCGCGGCGCGCCGAGGTGGACCACCGCAAGCGGGTGTTGCCGGAGACAGCGCTAAGGTATGGCGTGAAAGCAGCCACGCCGCTGCGCGATTTTTCCGCGGCGCTGCGCCGCGACGGACTGAACGTTCTCGCGGAGCTGAAGCCGGCTTCACCTTCGCGCGGCGTGATTCGCGAGCCATTCGAACCGGTGGAGCTGGCGCAGTCGCTGCAAAGGGCAGGAGCTTGCGCGCTCTCCGTTCTTACGGAAGGCGAATTTTTTCGCGGCTCGCTGAAAAATCTGCGCGATGCCCGCAAGTCCATCCAGCTTCCAGCCCTTCGCAAGGATTTTATCTTTGATCCCTGGCAAGTGTGGGAATCCCGCGCCAATGACGCCGACAGTTTTCTCCTGATGGTGGTTGCGCTGGAAGATGCGCTGCTTCGTGACCTCATCCTATTGGGCCGTGAACTGGGTATGGAGCCGCTCGTCGAAGTTCACACCGGCGAAGAACTCGACCGCGCTCTCGGCGCCGGGGCGCGCATCATCGGCGTGAACAATCGCGACCTGAAGACGATGACCGTGAACGTAGAAACTTCGTTCGCATTGGCCGGACATATCCCCGACGAGTGTATCGCGGTCAGCGAATCCGGTATTCGCACGCACAGCGAATTACTAAAACTCCACTCTGCTGGATTTGACGCCTTCCTCGTCGGCACTCGTCTTATGCTCTCGCCGGACCCAGGCGCTGCCCTGGCTGCTCTTCTTGCTCCACCCGCGGACGGTTCGTAGGCTGCCATGGTCCGCGTCAAAATTTGCGGGATCACAAATGGGGCCGACGCTCTCGCCGCCGTTGATGCTGGTGCAAATCTTCTGGGCTTCAATTTTTACGTGAAGAGCCCGCGCTACATTGCCGAAAGCGAAGCCGCAAAAATTCGCCCGCAGCTTCCGAAGAAAGTCGAAGCGGTGGGAATTTTCGTCAACGCAGCGCCGGAGAACGTCGCGGCAATCTGCAACTTGCTGAAGCTCGATGCAGCGCAACTTCACGGGGACGAAGCGCCGGAGACCGTTGTGGAAGTTTCCCGCAACGTTCCTGTCTGGAAGGCTTTTCGTGTCGAGCCCGATTTCCGGTTGAAGACGCTCGATGAATACTCGGAGGCGTTCGCGTTTCTGTTTGACGCTGCGCACACAGGCCAATATGGTGGTACTGGCCGCACGACGGATTGGGATGTGGCCCGGCGCGCTGCAATGGATCACCGTATCATCTTGGCAGGCGGGCTAAACATTGAAAACGTGGCCGCGGCAGTGCGCATTGTGCGGCCGTATGCGGTGGATGTCGCCAGCGGCGTGGAATCTAAGCCGGGGAAAAAAGATCATGACCGCATACGCGAGTTCATTCAGGAAGTCCGGCGCGGCGAACGGAAATAGATTTTTGGAGCAGAAGATTCGCGGAAATCCATGAGTGCCATTCTTCAATCACCAACGACGGCGGCGGGGCGATTTGGCCCTTACGGCGGACGCTACGTTCCGGAAACGCTGATGGTGCCGTTGTTCGAGCTCGAGCGCGCCTACCACGCGGCGAAGTCGGATGCATCGTTTCAATCGCGATTCAGCGACATGCTCAAGAATTTTGCAGGCCGCCCGACCCCGCTGCAGTTTGCCGGGCGCCTCACGGAAAAACTAGGCGGTCCGCGGATTTATCTGAAGCGCGAAGATTTGCTCCACACTGGCGCGCACAAAATCAACAACGCCATCGGACAAGGCCTGCTCGCCGTAAAAATGGGCAAGCCACGCATCATCGCGGAAACGGGCGCGGGACAGCATGGAGTGGCTTCCGCTACCGTCGCCGCGCATCTCGGGCTGGAATGCGTCGTGTACATGGGCACGGAGGACATGGCGAGGCAGGCACTGAACGTTGCGCGGATGCGGATGCTTGGGACGCAAGTTGTCGGCGTTGAGTCTGGCAGCCGTACGTTGAAAGACGCCATCAACGAAGCCATGCGCGATTGGGTCACCAACGTGCGAAGCACGCATTACCTGCTCGGATCCGTTTTGGGAGCACATCCCTATCCCACGATGGTGCGCGATTTTCAGGCCGTAATTGGCCGTGAAGCGCGCGAGCAAATTCTTGCTGCGGAAAAGCGCCTGCCCACACATCTTTTCGCCTGTGTCGGCGGCGGCTCGAATTCGATTGGTCTGTTCCATCAATTTTTGAGCGACGCGAGCGTGAAAATGATTGGCATCGAAGCCGGTGGACGCGGCGGTGGACTTGGCGAACACGCTGCCCGCCTCGCCGCCCATCAAGGTTTCATCGGCGCCAGGCCCGGCGTGTTGCAAGGGACTTACACTTACGTTTTGCAGAACGAAGACGGCCAGATCGCGACGACACATTCGATTTCGGCAGGGCTCGACTATCCCGCCATCGGCCCCGAGCACGCCTGGCTCGCCGATCAGCGTCGCGCCGAATATTCAGCTGTCTCCGATCAGGCTGCGCTCGATGCCGCGCGTCTGCTTTCGCGCACGGAAGGCATTATTCCCGCGCTCGAATCCGCCCACGCCATTGCCGGTCTTATCGAGCGACTCCCGCAATTGAAGAGTGATGACCTTGTGATCCTCAATCTTTCCGGCCGCGGCGACAAGGACATGGACACTTACTCCCGCCTGCTCTAATCTTTAAGCTTTCTTAAAATCCCATGTCTTTTGTCTCGCCCAATTCGACCCGCATCTCCAAACGATTCGCTGAGCTGCGCGCATCGGGAGAACTCGGGATCGTTGCGTACATCACGGCCGGCGATCCTACGATCGACGCCACACTGAAATTTGTTCTCGCGCTTGCCGAAGCGGGCGCCGACGTCATCGAACTTGGGGTGCCCTTCAGCGATCCGCTCGCAGACGGGCCGACGATTCAGCGGGCTTCAGAGCGCGCTTTGAAAGCGGGCACTACTCTTGCCGGAGTCCTTGAGCTCGTTCGCCGGATTCGCCAATCCGGCTCCCCGTTTAGCGAAGTGCCGCTCGTGCTTTTCAGCTACTACAACCCCATTTTGCAGATGGGACTCGAAAAATTTGCTTCTGCTGCCGCATCCGCTGGAGCCGACGGTGCACTTGCCACTGATCTCACGCCGGAAGAATCAGAAGAATATCGCCGCATCCTCGCCACTCATCGTCTCGATACGATTTTTCTTGGCGCGCCGACTTCCACGGACGAGCGGCTTGCGAAAATCGCCGCTTGCTCCTCCGGCTTTCTGTACCTGATTTCGCGCACCGGCGTTACCGGCGCGAAAGATGCCTTACCCGACGATCTTCCGGCACTCTTGCGACGTGCTCGCGGCGTCACGCACCTTCCCGTCGCGGTCGGCTTTGGAATTTCACTGCCCGGCCACGTTTCTGTTCTTGGCGGCCTTGCGGACGCCGCGGTGGTAGGTTCCGCCCTCGTTTCCGAAATCGAAAAGGCGAAATCCGTGGATGGCGCTGCCGCCGCGCTTGCCGCACGCGTGCGGTCGCTCAAAGAAGCCGCTCGTCACGGCCTCTCGCGGCGCGAGGTGGCGCCATGAACCTGAGTGATTGGCGGCGCCGCATCGATGAAATCGACAAGAAACTTGTGGGACTCTTGAACGAGCGGTCACAATGCGCGCTGGAAATCGGCAAGCTCAAGCAGAAGGCGAAAATTCCACTGTACCAGCCTGACCGCGAGAACGAGGTGCTGGCGAACGCCGAGCGCAATAATTCGGGTCCGCTTACGGACGCCGCAATTCGCCGGCTCTTTGAGCGCATTATTGATGAGGCCCGCGCGGCGGAACGCGACGCCATGCACTCCGACGACGGCGCAAAGAAGGAAAAGAAATAAAGCCGGCCATTTTCCAGTTATCACGGGAAAGGTCGAGGAGAACAGAGAGCGCTTATGGTCATCGTAATGCAAGAAGGGGCGACGGACGCCCAAATCCAGCATGTCATCGACCGGCTGGTCGCCAGCGGGTTCAACGTACACCGCTCGACGGGCGAATCGCACACGGTGCTGGGCGCGGTCGGCGTTCACCGCGAGTTCGACCATCGTGACTTCGAATTGCTCGAAGGCGTGCGCGAAGTCATGCGCATCACCCAGCCTTTCAAACTGGCTAGCCGACAGTTCAAACCGGAAGGCACGATCGTGGATCTTGGCCGAGGCGTGAAAATCGGCGGGCCGGAAGTCGCCATTGCCGCCGGCCCATGCTCGGTCGAATCGCGCGAACAAATTTTTTCCGTTGCGGAAAGCGTCGCCAAGGCAGGCGCTAAAATCCTGCGCGGCGGAGCCTTCAAGCCGCGCACTTCTCCTTACGCGTTCCAGGGGATGGGCGAGCCGGGCCTCAAACTGATGCGCGAAGCCGCCGACAAATTCGGCCTCTTCACCATCAGCGAAGTGATGGACGCATCGCAGATTCAGATGATGCTGGGTTACGTCGACATCTTCCAGGTCGGCGCGCGCAGCATGCAGAACTACTATCTCCTTCGCGCGCTTGGCGAAATCCGCAAGCCTGTTCTCTTGAAGCGCGGCATGTCTGCAACTATGGAAGAACTTTTGATGAGCGCCGAGTACATCCTCGCCGGGGGCAACTACAATGTCATTCTCTGCGAGCGCGGCATTCGAACGTTCGAAACGTACACGCGCAACACGTTCGATATCGCGGCGATTCCAGTGATCAAAAAACTTTCTCACCTGCCGATGCTGGCCGATCCTTCGCACGGTACGGGCCGCCGCGACAAGGTGCCGCCGATGGCTCGCGCGGCGGTCGCCGCAGGAGCCGACGGCTTGCTCATTGAAGTGCACAACGATCCGGATCATGCGCTTTCCGACGGCGCACAATCGCTGGAGCCCGCGACATTCACGCAGTTGATGGCCGAGCTGCGCATCATCGCAAATACACAACCGGGATGCACATCTCGGGCTGGGACCGCCCCGACATTGTTCGCGAAGCGCAAAGCCGCGGTGCGGTGGATGAAGCGTTCTGCGGTGATTTGGCGCTAGCATTGCAAAACGCGGATTTGATTTATCTGGCGCTTCCTATCGCGGCGACTATCGATCTTCTTCCGGAAGTCGCACGCAACGCCCCCTCTCACGCGCTCGTCACGGACGCCTGCAGCACTAAAGTTCGCATCGCCCAAGCCGCCGCCGAGCTTTTCTCCAGTGAAAAAGGCCCGTTATTCCTCGGCGGCCATCCCATGGCCGGCAGGGAACTCCCCGGCATCGCGCATGCCGACGCCGACATTTTTCGCGAAAACACCTATGCGCTGATTGCTGAATCTGCCGAAGCCGTTGTAGCGGGACTGAAGGCGCGCGCTGCCACTGTGGAAGAACCCGAGGCCACACACGATCCGCGCATTGGTGCCTTTGTCAAAATTCTGGAAAAAGTCGGAGCGCGGCCGCTCTGGCTTGGCGCTCCACAACACGATTACGCGGTTGGCCTGGCATCGCATCTGCCGCAACTCGCGGCCGTGGCGCTGGCATCTTTTCTCTACGATCGCCTGGACGAAAACGGCTTGCCCATCACGCTTGCCGGCCCTGGACTTCGCGATTCACTGCGGCTGGCGGGCAGCCCCTACTCCACGTGGCGCGACATCGTCCTCACCAACCAAGAAGTGCTTGCCGCCGCGCTGGATCTTTTCGCACGCCGCCTGGACGAGCTCCGTGAAAAGCTCGCTTCGCGCGAACTCGAAGGCGATTTCGACGCGGCCAACGAACTGTACAAGCTGCTGCGCTCACTCTAGCCGGGACCATCATTCTTTTGACTTCTCGCGGGGACTCTGGCTTGGGAACGCTTCATTGATTCATTCCACCGCCTCCATTTCTTGACAACTCCGAGACCGGCGTAGAAGATGGCGTTTCACTCGCCTGCCTGCGGGCCGAGTTTTGAGCTTAGGAAACGAGGTCGCGCCGAACTTGATCACTCGAAGAGGATTTCTGGCCAACGCCGGCGTTTTGTTTGCTGCTGCGGGTGTGCGAGCGCCGCTCTGGGCCCGTGTTGCCGCGGGCAAGTCCGATGCCTCCGTGCCTTCGGTCCTGCTCTTGGGCGTGGACTATTATCCCGATCAGACGCCGGAATCATTGTGGGAAGAAGATGCGCGCATGATCGCGGAGACGGGTTTCACTAATGTGCGCGTCGCCGAGTTTGCCTGGTCCATGATGGAGCCTTCCGAAGGCAAGTTTGACTTCGCATGGCTCCATCGTGTCGTTTTGACGCTCCAGAAACATGGCATCCAGGCAATTCTCGGCACGCCTTCGGCGGCGCCTCCGCCGTGGCTCACCGCGAAGTATCCGGACGTTCTGATGGTCAACGATCAAGGGATGACCGTGTTTCCCGGTGGACGCAGATTTACTTGTCCCACGAACAAGGTCTATCGCCACTTGTCGCTGACAATTGCCACGGAGATGGCCCGGTCTTTTGCCGACACGCCCGGCGTGATCGGATGGCAGATTGATAATGAGTTCACGCTCCAGCGCTGGGGCCGGTGTTACTGCAAGTTCTGCCGCGCGGGATTCCAGGATTGGCTCCGCGCGAAATACGGCATGCTCGACGAAATCAATAGAAGGTGGGGAACTGCGTTCTGGAGCCAGGTGTACACCGATTTCAGCCAGATTCTCGTCCCGCTGCCTTCCAACGGGGATCCGAATCCCGGCCTCGCACTGGATTACGATCGCTATCAGTCGTTTGCCAACGCATCTTTTCTGGAAGAGCAGCTCGCCATGCTGCGAAAGACGTGCCCGAAGCACTTCGTTACTACGAACAATGTGGGCGCGCCGTTTGACACCATCGACCTTCACGAGCTGTACAAGAACCTGGACTTCGTCTGCCACGACAACTATCCGGGTTTCGCTCAGATATACGCCCAAGGCATGCCGTCAGAGACGCTTTCGATGATGATCTCCCTGGGGCACGATTCAATGCGCGGCGTGAAAGACGGCAAGCCTTTCATGATCATGGAGGAACAAACCGGCAAGGCCGGCCAGAGGTTTTTTTCGCCACAGCCTCGAAAAGGGCAACTGCGCTTGTGGACATATCAAGCGGTGGCCCACGGCGCCATGGGTGTGAACTATTTTCGCTGGGACACTGCGAATTTCGGAGCGGAGGAGTACTGGCATGGGCTGCTGAATCATGACCGCTCGAAGAGTCCCGGCTTCGACGAAATCCAGCAAACCGTGAAGGAGTTGAAGACCCTTGGCCAGGAAATGCTGCAGTCTAGTTACCCGGCAGACGCTGCGCTTTTTTTTGACTTGAACTCGGACTGGGCTATCGCTATTCAGCCCGGGCATAGCAAGCTCACGTACACATCGCAATTGATCTCGTGGTATGCGTCCATCGCGGGCGCGCACGTGGGCGCCGATGTAATCAATCCTGAGGCGGACCTCTCGCGCTACAAAGCTGTTTTCGCTCCGCTGCCGTACGTGATTTCGCAGAAGCAGGCCGCCAATATCAGGAAGTTTGTGGAGGCCGGAGGAATGTTTGTGAGTGGGTTCCGTCTTGGAGCAAAGGACGAGAACAGCCAGATCGTGCGCACGCCGCTGCCGGGATTGCTCCGCGACGTCATGGGCGCCACCGTGAAGGACTACGTGCCCATTTACGACGAGAAGCTCGGAGTCAAATTTTCGTCATTTCTGGCCGGGCCGGACGGGGAATGCGCTTTGTGGGCGGACGTCCTGCAGCCTTCGTCAGCGGCCATATTGGCTACCTACACCGTCGGAGCGTACGCCGGTGAGCCCGCGATTACAATGAACTCGTTCGGCAAAGGCAAAGCGGTCTATCTGGGAGCAGACTTGGATGCGGCGAGTCTCGGCAGAGTCATAGCTTTGTTATTGGAGTCCGGCGGAATCAAATCGCCGTTCGATGTTCCGCGCGGAGTCGAACTCTGCATGCGGAAGTCGGGCGCTAAGCAGTGGTTCTTCCTCCTCAACCACACGGGAGCCTCCCAAGGAGTCGCTCTTCCCGGCCAGTTCAAGGACCTGCTGACCGGAGCAACGCACACGGGGAAGATCGGCTTGGATGGATACGAAGTTCGCGTGCTCCAAGCTGTCTAATGCGATTCCAGGAGCCACCAGCTGCGTCGATTTGCGCTCGACCTGACTTTCAGCCCTAACGGCGGATGAAGTAAACTCCCACTTGCAGTCCGGAGCACCGAATGGACAAGCGCATCGCCTCGGCTGACGCCGGAATTGAAAAAATCCGCGACGGCGCCACGATTCTTATGGGCGGCTTCGGACTTTGCGGCATCCCGGAAAACCTCATCGCTGCTGTTCGCCGCAAAGGCGTGAAAGACTTGACCATCGTCAGCAATAACGCGGGAGTCGATGATTTCGGCATCGGCCTGCTGCTCCAGCAGCGGCAGGTGAAAAAAATGATCTCCACGTATGTGGGGGAGAACAAATTGTTCGAGCAGCTCGTCCTTAGCGGAGACTTGCAAGTCGAACTCAATCCGCAAGGCACGCTGAGCGAGCGACTGCGCGCTGGAGGCGCGGGCATTCCCGCGTTCTACACGCCCACGGGTTACGGCACGATGGTGGCGGACGGAAAAGAAACCCGCGAATTCGATGGCCGCATGTACGTGATGGAGCGCGGGCTGCGTGGTGATTTTGCGTTCATCAAGGCGTGGAAGGGCGATCGCTGGGGAAACCTTATCTATCGCAAGACCGCGCGCAACTTTAATCCGATGATGGCCACGGCCGCGGATTATGTCATTGCCGAAGTGGAAGAACTTGTCGAGTTAGGACAGCTCGACCCCAATCAAGTGCATACGCCGGGAATTTTTGTGGACGCCCTATTCCAGGGCCCCAAGTACGAAAAGCGCATCGAGCGCCGGACCACACGTAAATAGCTTAGAGTCGAAAACTGAGAACTTCATGCCACTAACTGACGAACAAAAACGCGAACGCATCGCTCGTCGCATCGCATTGGAGCTGCACGACGGCTATTATGTCAATCTGGGCATTGGCATGCCCACGCTTGTTGCCAATTACGTTCCCAAAGCCATGGACGTCATCCTGCAATCCGAAAACGGCATGCTCGGCGTTGGCCCCTATCCGCGCGATTCTGAAGTCGATCCCGACCTCATCAATGCGGGCAAAGAAACGGTTACCGAGCTACCCGGAACTGCTTATTTTTCCTCTGCTGATTCTTTCGCCATGATTCGCGGCGGCCACGTGGACCTCACAGTTCTCGGCGCACTGCAAGTCGATGAAAAGGGCACGCTCGCCAATTGGGCCATTCCCGGCAAAATGCTGAAGGGCATGGGTGGCGCCATGGACCTCGTGGCCGGAGCCAAGCGCGTCTTTATCGCCATGGAGCACGCCACGCGCGACAATAAGCCGAAGATTCTAAAAAAGTGCACACTCCCGCTTACCGGCGTCGAGGTCGTGGATCACATCGTGACCGAACTCGCCGTCATCGACATCACTTCCGAAGGCCTCCTCCTTCGCGAGCTTGCTCCAGATGCCACCCTCGAACAAGTGCAGTCGCTGACCGAGCCCAAGCTTGTGTTACCCCCCGGCGGCCCCAAAACTATGCCCACCTGAGCACGCGGGTTATGAGCGCGAAGAAAACAAAACGGGATAGGCCGGCCAAGAGAAAACCGCCGACGATGCGCGAGCGGCCGAAGATGCCGCCCGTCTCGGAAGAGATGAAACAATGGTCCGCGATGCTAAAAACAGAATTGATTGGCTGGCCGCAGGTTACGTCCAGGCCCATGTTTGGCATGTCGGGCATGTATCGACGCAAAAAAATCTTTGCCGCTTTGCCGGTCACGAGGGGATTCGACGCTTCCAGCTCCATCATATTCAGATTCGATCCCATGCCGGCAGACTTGAATCAGCGCGCCCTGAAGGAACCGCGCATCACTCCGGGAACGCGCTGGTTTTCCTTCGAGATTCAGTCCACGGAAGACCTGCGCGACGCCTTGTGGTGGCTCAACCAGGCTTACGAAGCCGCCAAGAAATAGGCGCCTCTCCACGCGATTGGCTTTTTCACATTTCTTTAGAAGTGGGGGTCTCAAGGAGTGGGGCCGCTCAGGTGCCTGGCAGTGGTAAACGAATAGTGGAAGCCGGACAAGACACTCAAGACAGTGACCGCATAAATGAGCGCGCGAATCAGAGCGCCGGCGTGATAACTCGGATAAGCCGCACCGAGAACTACAAGGAACACCAGGATGATTTCTGTAGCCGTGGTGAGTTTGCCGTAGATGCTGGGCGGAAACGGCCGGTAACCGGAGACCAGCAAAATCACAACAGCGACAATGAGGATCAGCACGTCCCGGCTGAGGACAAGGATCGTGAGCCACCATGCCAGTTGCTTCTTAAACGCCAGAAGAACGAACGAGGAAGACAACAAGAGTTTGTCGGCGATGGGGTCGAGATACGCGCCGAGGGCGGAGCGCTGATTCAGGCTGCGGGCGAGCAGCCCGTCAAAACCATCAGAAAGGCCGGAGACCACAAGAACCAGGAGCGCCCAGCGATAACGATCGTAGGCGATGAGCATGAGAAAAACCGGCAAGAAGCCGAGGCGCAGAAACGTGATTTGATTGGGAACCGTCCAGATGCGGCCTTTCATTGTGATTCAGGATAACGCAATTCAGGCGAATTGCGCGAGATAGTCGGAGAGGGAACGCCCGATTTTTCGCGCGAAAAGCTCGTTCATCGAGGGGATAGACCCGGAAGGTTCGTCGAGAGAGATGCGCTCCACGCGGTTCATGGGAAAGAAGATGGTGGGAAAGCCCATGCGCTCGCCGTCCGGCTCATTGATCTGGCGGATGAAGTGGTCGAAAGAATTCAGATCGATGCAGCGCAACGTGATTCCGGACGGATTGATGGACAGCAGCTCGCCCCACACTTTTTCCTTGGGGGTGTGCAGGCTGACGACGACGATCGAATGGGGGTCCATAAGCTACGCGCGAACTCTATTCCACTACAGAATACAGGAACTGGGGTCTGATGCGGGATGAGTTGCCGAAACTGTGGATACGCGCCGCCCGACTCCGGAGAATGCCTTCTACTGCGAAAACGGCGTGGGATCGTGATAGTGCACAAGCATAATGGCAAAACTCGCAACAATCGCGAGGCCAGCAAGCCAACCCAAGACGTAAGCTGTCCGGCGTTCCTTCGAATTCATCGGTTGCCGATCGGCAAGCAATTTCCCCAGCACGAATCCTGCTGCCAGGCCGCCGCCATGCGCCCAATTGTCTATTGCCAAACCAGAAAAACCCAGTACGAACAGAATAACAACCGAACTGATCAGTCTCGAACGCAGATCTTGCATATAAGCACCTCCGCGCTTCGTGGTGATCGCAAGCATCGCTCCGACAAGTCCGAGCAACGCACCGCTCGCTCCTACTGAGAAATGCCCGGTAAATGCGCTCACCAAAAAGCCAAACGCGCCCGTGAACACATAGATAAACAGATAGCGTGCGGATCCGTAAACCTCTTCAAGTGCCGGACCAAGTTGCATTAGCGACATCATGTTGAATCCGATGTGGATTAATCCGCCGTGGAGAAACATGGCAGTCACCAGTCTCCACCATTCATTTGCATAGAAAATCGGAGGGCCGTAGCTTGCGCCTAGACGATACTGTGGTTCACCGATCAATCCCCACAATATGGTGAAGCCTCCTCCCTTGCCAACGGCGGCGTATGCGAGCCAGCTGACTCCAAGCATCAAGAAGTTTGCGATCAAGAGAGCTGAGGTCACCGGGGCATCGTGGTCGCCGAGTATTCGGGAGAGGCCTTTACTAACGGCTGCGATGGAAAAGCGCATGCTTGCGCCGCATTCGTGGCAGCGCGTCGCGCTGATTCCGACCAGCGCTCCGCAAGCAGGGCAAATTTTCGGCCGCGGCTGTTGTTCGCCGCCGAAAAAACCGCGCATCGAATTCTTCCCCCGCTCCACACGCCACTGCCACCGGTAGGGAAGCGCCAATGGTCCTCCTTGCGACCCGCAAACGGCGTTCCTATAATACCCAAGTCGCCGCGCTTCTTCTCTGCACGGTGATTTTTGCGGAGATTTGGCGCTTATGGACAAATTCGAAGAGTTCGGCAAGTGCATCGACGAAGAGTTTGCGCGGCTCAAAGGCATCAAGAACCTCGAAGATTTTGGCAGGCGAGTGGACGAAGAACTCGCGCGCGTGAAGAGTTTTGTGAAGGAGGAAGTTGCGCCGGAAACAGAAAAGCGCACCGCGCAATTTCTGCGCGACGTTTCCGAGAAGCTCAGGGAGGCTGCCGCGTGGATCGAAGCGCGCAATGCCGCCCGCCCTCCGAAGGATTCGCAACCATGATTTGGGCAGGCTTGTGATTTTCACCCGGGTTTCCCTAAGTCAGCGCGTCGCCCCTTGCGTCATTTACTTTCTTGGCTTCCTGCTTCCATTAGTGCTTTGTGGTTGTGGATCTCGCAGGCCTGTGGCTGCCCGCCAGCCGACTCCGCCGCAGCCCCCGGAAACACCTTCGGCCACGGAGGAGGCCGCGAAACGGTCAACCAATGTGCCGGAGACTCCGGCGTCGCAGCCGGCGGCTGCGCCTGCCTCGAAACGCAACAAGCCCGCTCCCGCGCCTGCTTCTTCGGGCTACACCGAGGAAGGCAACGCTTCGTGGTACGGGGTGCCGTTTCACGGGCGGCGCGCTTCCAACGGCGAGATTTACGATATGTATAAATTGACCGCGGCGCATCGCACACTGCCGTTCGAGACCATGGTTCGCGTCACCAACCTGAACAACGGCAAGTCCACAGTGGTTCGAATCACCGACCGCGGCCCGTTTGTTGACAATCGCGTCATCGATCTTTCGTTTGCCGCTGCGCGAGAAGTGGATTCGATCGGCCCCGGCGTCGTGCCTGTTCGCGTGGAGGTGATATCTCCCGGCATCGATGCCACCTCTGGATTCTTTACCGTGCAGGTGGGAGCATTCCGCGACCGGGGCAACGCCGACCGCCTCCGCGACCGCCTCGGTATCTCTTACTCGCCCATCTTTATTCAGCAATATGATTCTCCCGACGGCGTGTTGTACCGCGTACGCGTGGGCAAAATCTCCGGAGAAGATAACGCGCATCAATTCAGCGATCAGCTTCGCCAACGCGAAGGTTTTACGCCATTCGTGACACGATTGGATGAAGGCACACCTACAGGAGGAACCCGATGAGCGCCGACTGTTTGTTCTGCAAGATTGCCGCGAAAAAGATTCCGTCGAAGATGGTGTACGAGGATCCCGACCTTTTCGCGTTTGAGGACATCAGCCCGCAGGCGCCTACGCACATCCTGATTTGCCCGCGCAAGCATTTTGAGTCGCTGACCGAAGCCGCCCCCGAAGATCAAGCCGTACTTGGAAAGTTGCAATTGGTTGCTGCGCAGCTTGCGCGCGAACGCAAGGTCCTCGCGGGCTATCGCACGGTCCTGAATAACGGCACCGGCGCCGGCCAATCGGTCTTTCATCTGCATTTGCATCTGCTCGGTGGACGTAATTTCCGCTGGCCACCGGGTTAGTCGTTGCTCTGAATTTGTTCTTCTCCCTACTCCAGCTTAAACTAGCGTCCGTTCTCGGGAGGATCGCATGCCTTTGTGGCGCCGCGTTTCTTGTTTCTCCGCGTTTCTCGCAACTTTTCTCATTTCCGCGTTTATCACTTCTTCTTCGTTTGGCCAGCAACCCGCCACTGCAAGAAAAACTCTCACGGTTGAGCGCATCTATTCGCAGCCGAGTTTGAGCGGACGGCTGACGCGCGGGCTGGCGTGGACTCCCGACGGAAAGGGGCTCAGCTATTTCGAAACAAAGGGTTCAGGCAAAGACGCGAAGGCGGAACTTTGGTTAATGGACGCCACGTCAGTTGAGCGGCGGCTTCTCGTTGCAGCGGACAAGCTCGAATCCATTTTGCCGGCGGACACCTTGAGGCCGACACAAGCCACGGGACTTGGTCGCCGCGCGCCTTCTCAATATCAATGGGCGCCGGATGGTGCGGGCATTCTGTTTCAGGGCCCCACGGCGCTCGCGTGGCTGGATTTGAAAACGCAAACGGGGCGCACGCTGGTTTCAGGCAAAGCCACGCTCGCCGACCCGAAGATTTCTCCTGATGGCCGAAGTCTGAGTTTTGTTCGCGATCACAATGTCTGGCTCGTGAATCTCGCCGACGGCAAAGAACGCGCGGTCACGCTAGGCGGCACGGAGGAGATTCGCAAGGGCGAACTCGACTGGGTCTATCCGGAAGAGCTCGACATCAAAACGGCGTACTGGTGGGCGCCGGATTCTTCGGCGATCGCCTATCTCGAAATGGATGAACGCAAAGTGTCGCAATATCCGCTGGTCGATTTTTCCTCGCCAAGCGGGGAAGCTGAGATGGAGCGTTATCCGACCGCCGGCGGCGCCAACCCTATCGTGCGCGTTTTTGTGGCTTCGCTAAACGGCGGAGAGCCTCGCGCGATCGACATTGGAGCGGAAACTGATATTTATGTTCCGCGCGTCAACTGGCTCACGGATTCGAAACATCTTGCCATTCAACGCCTAAATCGCCCACAAACGATCCTTGATCTATTGATTGCGGATGCAGGCACAGGCAAGACGCGGACCGTCCTTACAGAAAGTGATCCCAATTGGATCAACGTCAGCGACGACCTTTATTTTCTTAAGGATGGCAAACGCTTCCTATGGTCGAGCGAGCGCAGCGGGTATCGCCATTTGTATTTGTTTGACCTCGAGAGAAAACAACTTACGCAGCTCACCAAAGGCGAGTGGGAAGTCACTTCGCTCGACGGCGTGGATGAAGCAAAGGGCTTGGTCTATTTCACGGCAACCGAAAAATCGCTGCTTGAGCGCCACCTCTATCGAGTAGCGCTCGACGGCACAGCCTTTACTTCCATCACTAAGGAGGCCGGAACACATGCTGCGATCTTTTCGCCCAACGCTTCTGCCTTCTACGACACCTATTCGAATACCGCCGCGCCGCAGCGCCAGGATCTTTATCGCGCTGACGGCTCGCGCATCGCCGCGATCAACGAGAACAGAGTGGCCGAACTCGCGGATTACCACTTTTCGCCGATGGAATTTCTGACGGTGCAATCTCACGATGGCGTTGCGCTCAACGCCAGCATCATCAAGCCACGGGATTTCAGTCCGCAGAAGAAATATCCCGTGCTGGTTTACACGTATGGAGGGCCGCACGCTCAAGTGGTGCGCAACGGCTGGGGCGGCGCCAATTTCCTGTGGCACCAGCTCATGGCGCAAAAGGGCTACATTATTTTTTCGCTTGATAATCGCGGCTCGGCGGGGCGCGGCCATGCCTTTGAAACGCCGCTGCATTTCCGCATGGGCGCGCAAGAGCTTTCCGATCAACGCAACGGCGTGCGCTATCTCAAGTCGCTTCCGTACGTCGATGCGAATCGCATCGGGATTTGGGGATGGAGCTACGGCGGCCACATGACGCTGCACGCCATGTTTGAAGCGGGCGACGATTTCAAGGCGGGTTTTGCCGGCGGTCCGGTTACCGACTGGCGCTACTATGACTCCATCTACACCGAGCGCTACCTTGGCCTGCCGCAGAAAAACGGGAAAGGCTACCAAGACTCTTCACCGGTGAAATATGCCGCACAGCTCAAAGGCAAGTTGCTGATTGCCCATGGCACCGGTGACGACAACGTGCACTTCGCGAACACGCTCGCGGTGATTAACGATCTCATTGAGGCGGGGAAGTACGTTGAGATTTTGCCATTTCCTGGCCGCGGCCACGGCGTCAGCGATCCGCCGGCGCGCCGTGTCCTGATGCAGCGCGTCACGCAATTCTTCCTAGACAATCTCTGATCTGGCCGTCGTACCGTGTGATTCCGAACTCTTCTCCGCTGACACAAGCGCAAATTGAAGAGGGGCGAAGTCATTGGACTTGCCCCTCGTTCACCGCTTATCGAATGTGCCGCTTTTCTGCGGCTCGAATTTATTTACTGCACGCCGAAATATTCGACGTGGACATAGCGCCCGAGCCGGGCATTGAATAGCAAATACCAGCCGGAATGGTGATCGTCGTCGTAAACGTAGACGCGGTCGCGGTCCCATTGCCAATCGCGGCAACGATCAAGGTCGTAATTGGCAACCACCCAATTTGAATTGTCGTAGAGCACCACGCGACGCGTACGGTAATCGATGCGCCGGGCCACAAATACCTCGCGCACGTGCTCGTAACGGCCGCGCGGATAAGCGCGACCAGGCTGGAAGCGGTCATGATCGGAATCCCAGTTGGCATGGGGGTTGTGGGGATTGTCCCAGCCCTTGTGTTTGCCATTGTCGTGGCGGTCGCGATCATCGTCACGATCTTCATGCTTGTCGCGGCCTTTATGCTTTCCATTGTCGTGATGATCGTCGCGATCTTGACGCGGCGCGGCGATCGACAGCGTTCCTGCCAAGGCCATGAAAATCATACCTGCCAGAATTTTTCGCATACGTTGTTTCTCCAAGGATTGCGCCAACAACGACCTCTTGCCATCTGATCCTGATTGATCGGTTGGGCCTTTTGCAGGCGGATGAACGCCTCATTCTATTGTGGTCCTTTTGGGCTTCCCACTTCCACTGCGCAAAACTCCCGGTTCCCTATCAGGCACGGTCTCGTCGCATCGTTTTTCTGCAGTTCTGGCCAAACGGGCTTGTTGTTGCGGAAAATTATGTGCACGACTTTTTCCTTGTCCAATGTCATTCAGCCGTATAATCCCGCTGACCCGGAGGTCACTGTGCTGAAAAGACTCGTTTCTCTTGCTTTGTTCGCCGTCATCATTTGGGCCCCAATGCCTGTTTTTGCCCAACAGAGCCCTCAAGAAAAAGCTCCTCAAGACAAAGAACAAGTGCTGTGGGAAAAGTTGGAAGCAACGATCAATGGCGTGGACCGCAATCTTGAGGGCGTCCTTGGCGTGGCCATCCTGGATCTCACCACCGGGCAGAAATATTTTCTGCATGCTGATGAAGTGCTCCCCACGGCCAGCTCCATCAAGATCGCGATCCTTGCGGAACTTTATCGCCAGGCGCAGCAGGGCAAAATCAAGCTCGGCGACCTCTACACGCTGCAATCCTCCGACCTCGCGGGCGGGAGCGGCATTGCTGGCGCGCTGACTCCCGGCGTCACGCGGCTAACGATTCGCGACGTTGCCGTGCTCATGATTTCCGTAAGCGACAATTCCGCCACCAATATCATCATCGACCGCATCGGCATAGAAAACGTGAACGCGCTGCTCGATTCACTCAGCCTGACGCAGACCCGGCTACGGCGAAAGATGATGGATGTGAAGGCCGCCGGCGAAGGCCGCGAAAACATCGCCACGCCGCGCGAAATGGTGACCCTGTTGGAATCTTTGTACCGCGGAAGAGTGTTGAACAAGCCGATGACCGAGGACTTTTTTACGCTTCTCAGCGTGCACAAGGAAAGCTACATACCGCGTGAACTGCCTGAAGATCTGCGCATCGCCAACAAGCCCGGAGAGCTCGAAGGAGTCCGCAATGATTCCGGCATCGTTTTCACGGGGAGTCGGCCGTTCGCCATCAGCGTGATGACCACGTATCTGCGGCGGGAAAAAGACGGAGGGGATGCGATTGTTCGCATCGCGACGGCGGCATACCAGATGTTTGACCGGCTGAGCCGCTCGTCACAGTATGGCAGGGTCGTTTCGCTGCACGATACCGGGAACCCGTGAGCGGCTACCAGCCGAAGGTATTCTCTTACGGAGCGACAACGTCTTTCAGCTTTGGCTTTACTTGAACAGCGGAAAGGCTCGAAGCATCCCAGCCGCCGCCCAGCGCCTTGACGAGGAGCACGCTCGTTACCAGCCTTTGCCCGTGAATCACAGCCAGCTGCTGCTCGTTGTTCAGCAGGTTCTGCTGGGCGTTGACGACATCCAGATAATTTACAAGGCCGCCGACGTAGCGGCTGTTCGCGATGTCTAGCGTGCGCCGCGCGGCGTCAACTGCTTGCTGCTGAGACTGATTTGCCTGGTCCAGCACGGTCAAGCCGGTTACATCATCCTGCACTTCGCGAAAGGCATTCAAGACACTGTCGCGATAGGCCGCCACGCTGGCGTCATATCCCGCTTTCGCGAATTGCACCTGCGCGCGCCGCGATCCGCCGGTGAAAATGCTTTCCGCGACGTTGGCGCCGACGGCCCAGAAGGTGCTCTGCACGTTCATCAGCTTGGCGATATCTGCGGCCTGCCAGCCGCCATTTCCGAAAAGATTCAGCGAAGGATAATAGGCCGCGCGCGCAATGCCGATTTGCGCATTCGCTACGGCCATCTGCCGTTCGGCTTCGGCGACGTCTGGCCGCCGCTCCAGCAAGTCGGAAGGCAGACCGGCATTGAGTGCGGGAGGCTCCGCATTCAGTTCTTTGCCGGGCAGGTGAAATTCCGGGGCGGGTTTCCCAAGCAGGACGGCGATTGCGTCTTCAAACTGTTTCCTCTGTTGCAAGAGCAGGATCGCCTGCGTCCGCGTGGTGTTCAGCAGCGTCTCTTCCTGCGCCACATCCAGCCCGGAAGCAACGCCACCTTTGTGCCGCTGGTCCACCAATTGCAATCCGCGCTCCAGCGTTTCCACTGTGCGATGCAAAATCCCCAGCTCCGCATCAAGCTGCCGCAGCGTGAAGTAATCCCCCGCGAGTTCCGCAGTGATCACCAACCGCACGTTCTCGAGATCGGCAGCGGCGGCCTGGTACGACGCCTGCGCTGCCTCAATGCTGCGCCTCCGCCGGCCAAGGAGATCCACTTCATAGCCGACCGTGAACGGCAGAGAAATGTTTGTCTGCGACACCGGACCGTTCGTGGGAAAGTTACTGCTCGTGGGACGATTGCCCGAGAGACGCTGGCGCTGAACGCTCGGCGCTGTTGCGACCGTGGGGAACTGCGTGGCAATTTGGATTCCCGCTGCAGCGCGGGCTTGTTCCAGGCGCGCCGCGGAAATTTTGATGGTCTGATTCGCATCAAGCGCTTGTTTTTCCAGCGCGCTTAATTCGTCGTCGCCGAACACACTCCACCATTCGCCTTTGGCAACGCCATCTTTTGGGGCGCTCTCGCGCCAGGGTTCAGAGACGTCCCATTTTGCAGGCACGGGCGCTGTGGCACGCTGGTACTTCGGCCCAACCGTGCAACCGCCAACGAGGACAGCAAGAGCGAGCCCAATAAGGGCGGGGAATTGCCTGGTGCGCTTCATTATTGTTTTTTGGTTCCTTGCGCCGGGTTTGGCTGCGCACCGGGCTGATTCGGCGCGCCGTTCAGAGCAATTTCCTTGACGCGAACTTCCTGTCCCTCGTCCAGGGAATCCGCGGGATTCAGCACGATCCAGTCGCTGGCATCGAGGCCCTGCAGGACTTCCAGACTTGTTCCATAATCACGGCCGATGGTGAGCGGTTTGAGATGTGTTTTGTGATTTCCATCCACAACCACAGCGCGAAGTCCTTCCGAACGAAATAGCAGCGCGTTCACGGGCACGGCAAGCCGCGCTCCCGTCACTTTCACCTGCAAATGCGCCTGCGCATAACCGCCGGGAAGCAGCGCGCCATTGCGGTTCGGAACATCCACTTCCGTGAGCAGGGTGCGCGTGCCGGGATCGATGGACTCCGCTGTACGCACCACTTTCCCTTCGAATTTCTGGCCGGGGTACTGAGTGAGCTCGAGAAATGCGCCTAGACCCGCGCGAATCGAGGGTGCGTACGCTTCCGGCACGCTGACGTAAACGCGAATGGGGTCCGTCTGCGCGAGGGAAAAGAGCTGTTGTGAAGCTCCTCCGTTCCCCGCGTTGATCAGCGTTCCCGTATCCACATTGCGCCGGGTGATAACGCCACTGAAGGGCGCATAGATGTGCTTGAAGGATTCCAGCTCTTCCAGCCGGCGCACGTTCGCCTCTGCAGATTTCATGTTGGCGACTTTGGCTTCCAGATCGCCAACGGCATTGTCTACTTCCTGTTTGGAGACGCCGTCGGTCTTAATGAGTTCCTGGTAACGCGTCGCCGTGATCCTGGAGAGGTTCGCGTTGGCTTGGGCGGTATTCAAGTCGGCGCGCGCTTGGGACAGCTGCTGATCTACTTCCGGAGTGTCGATGTCCGCGAGCAATTCGCCTTGCCGGACGCGGCTGCCGATATCGTGATACCACTTTTTCAAATAGCCGTTGGTGCGTGCGTAGATCGGCGATTCGACATATGCCTGCATGGCGCCGGGGAGGACCAGGTCTTCCTGCGTCGATTCCACCGAGGCATGAAATATGGCCACGGTGGGGATGGCGAGCGTTTCTGTTTCCTTGGCGAGCGCTTGATACTGAGCGCGGCGCTGGAACAGCGTTAATCCTCCCAGGACCACTAGCGCAATCACGACAAAGAAGAGAATCGTGAAGATCCGGCTGCCCTTTCCTCGTGGTTGCTCTTGGTCTATAGCGTCCATCTGAACTCCGCCTTCCATCATGCCCCCATCCCCGCTTTCACTTCCAGTCCGAAAATCTCAAACCGTCTACGGCGAGAGCGGCTCCGGCTGAGACGGCCTTCGAGCCCGGCGTCCATGGATCATGGAAAAAACACACGGCACAAAGAAGAGCGTGGCGAAAGTGGCAAAGACCAGCCCACCGATCACGGCGCGGCCCAGAGGCGCGTTTTGCTCGCCGCCTTCACCGAGGCCCACGGCCATCGGTACCATTCCAATGATCATCGCGAGCGCCGTCATCAATACCGGCCGGATGCGCACGAAACCGGCTTCGCTAGCTGCATCGCGGGCGCTCTTACCTTCATCCATTTGCTCGCGCGCAAAGGAAACCATCAGGATGCTGTTCGCCGTGGCAACGCCTACACTCATGATCGCGCCGGTTAGAGACGGGACGTTAAGCGTGGTATGGGTCAGTAGCAGCGTCCAGCAGATGCCGGCAAGCGCGCCCGGCAACGCGGTAATGATAATGAACGGGTCTAGCCAAGACTGGAAATTTACGACGATCAGGAGATAAACCAGCACAATCGCTCCGAGCAAGCCAAAGCCCAAGCCAGCAAACGAGTTTTTCATGGTCTGAACTTGCCCGCGAACGGCAATGTGGCTGCCCTTCGGCAAATCCTTTTCGATAGCCTGAACGCGCTTTTCGACTTCGTCGGAAACGCCGCCGAGGTCGCGGCCATCCACGGCCGCATAGATATTGATCATCGGCTGCGTGGTGTAGTGCGAAATTTCCGCGGGCCGCGCAGTCGTCGACGTAGTGACCAGATTTCCCAGGATTTGCGGCCGCGAGCCCGGAGCGCTACCGCTGATGGGCGTATTTTGCAGCGCCTGGTAATTCTCCACGCGATACTGCGGTTCCTGCACCGCGACGTTGTACTCCACGCCATTTTTCGGATCCAACCAGAAAGCCGGGGCCGTCTGGAAGCTGGAGCTGAGCGAGACAAGGACGTTTTGCGCCACGTCGCGTGACTGCATGCCGACGGATTGCGCGCGGGCGCGGTCGATTTCCATAAACAGCGTGGGATTATCGAAGGCCTGTTGAACGTGGACATCCACCGCTCCGGGAATATGGCGGAATTCGCTGGCGAGCTTTTCCCCGATCAGATAATTTCCGCGCTGGTTCATGCCCGTGACTTCCACGTCGATTGGAGCCGGGGTGCCGAAATTCAGGATTTGCGTCACGATGTCCGCCGGCTGAAAGAAGAACTGCACGCCAGGAAAACGCTGCGGAAGTTTCTCGCGTAAGTCATTGATGTACGCTCCGGTGGGCTTGCCGCGCACTTCCTTTAACTGAACAAGAATTTCCGCGTCGGAGGTCCCGATGGTGCCAGCGTTGCTGTAGGTGAGGTTGATGCCGCTGTACGGCACGCCGATATTGTCGAGGACCGTGGTCAGCTCGTCCTTCGGAATGGTTTCGCGGATGACACCGTTTACCTGATCGGCCAGACGCGCGGTTTCCTCAATGCGGAGACCAGTGCGCGCGCGCATGTGCAGGCGGATCTGCCCCGCGTCCACCTTTGGAAAGAAATCGCGCCCAAGAACGCCAACGAGCAGGACGGAGAGGACGCAGAAAGCCAGGAAACACGCGGCGAACAGCTTTGGCGAATGCAGCGCCACACCCAATGCTCTCCGGTAGCCTTCGCGGAATTTTTCAAAACTACGCTCAAAGCCCTGTTGATAGCGGCGGAAGAAACCCATCTTTTCGCCTGCGTGCTCCTCGGCGTGATATTCGTCTTCCGAGCTCAGGAGATACATGGCCAGCGTCGGCACGATCGTGCGCGACCACATGTAAGAAGCCAGCATGGCGAAGCTGACGGCTTCGGCCAGCGGAACGAACAAGAATTTCGCCACGCCGGATAGAAAAAACATAGGGATGAAAACGATGCAAATGCAAAGCGTGGAAACAAAAGCGGGCACGGCAATCTGCTGCGCGCCGTCCAGGATGGCCTGAACGGTTTCCTTGCCCATCGCCAGGTTGCGGTTGATGTTCTCGATTTCGACGGTGGCGTCATCGACGAGGATGCCCACGGCAAGCGCGAGGCCGCCCAGCGTCATGATATTGATGGTCTGGCCAAGAGCGCTGAGGCAGAGGATGCTGACCAGAATCGACAAGGGAATCGAGATGGCAATGATCAGCGTGCTTTTCCAGTTTCCGAGGAAGAGCAGAATCATCACGGCAGTCAGGCAGGCCGCGATGATCGCTTCGCGAATAACACCCTGGATGGAAGCGCGCACGTAGAGCGACTGGTCGAAAAAGGTGGAGATCCGCAGGCCTTCGGGGATCGAGCCTTTGTTAAAGTCCAGCATCTTCTTGACGCGGTCGACGATGTCAATGGTCGATGCCGTGCCGGTCTTGTAGATGCTCATGAGCACGCCGCGCTGCCCGTTGGACAGAACGATGTTGGTCTGTGGAGAAAAGCCGTCGCGCACGTGAGCGACGTCTTTCATGTAAATCGTCGCGCCGTTCACGGTCTTGACCGGCAGATCGTTCAGCTCCTCGACGGATTGCGGGCTGCCGTTCATCTCTACGTTGTACTCGAGAGTGCCCAGCTTTGCCGTGCCCGTCGGGAGAATCAGATTTTGCGCGTTGACGGCGTTCACGATATCGACCGCAGAAAGGCCCTTGGCCTGAAGCGCGGTGGGATTGATATCGACACTAACGACGCGCTGCTTGCCGCCGTAAGGAAATGGCGTGGCAGCGCCCGGCACAGTCGCAAGTTGCGTGCGGATAAAATAGTTGCCGAAATCGAAAAGCTGCTGCTCGCTGAGCGTGTCGCTGGTCAAGCCGATCTGGATGACCGGCACGGTCGATGCCGAATAAATAATGACCAGGGGCGGTGTGGTTCCCGGTGGCAGAAAGCGCAAAAAGGTTTGCGAGATGGCGGCGGTTTGCGCCAACGACGTCTGAATGTTGGCGCCGGGTTGAAAGAAAACTTTGATGACGGCAATTCCGTTGAGCGATTGTGATTCGATGTGCTCGACGTCGCTCACCAGCGTGGTTACGCCGCGTTCGACGTTGGAGGTGATGCGTTGCTCCATCTCCTGAGGTTGCAGGCCGTTGTAGGTCCACACCAAAGAGATGACCGGGATGTTGATGTCCGGGAAAATGTCGACCGGCGTGCGCAGCAGCACAACAGGGGTAAGCAAGATGATGGCAAGCGCCATCACCACGAATGTGTATGGCCTCCGCAGCGCTAGTCGAACAATCCACATAATGTCTTAGTTCGCTCTCTTGCACTGGCGGCGTCCCGTTGTTGCTACGGGCCGCCTACCCACCACTGATTCAACTTAGATTCCTGGGGGCCTTTGTTTGGGTACGTCCCGAATCGCTTGTCCATCCGGCGGCACATCTACCAACTCCGCAACCATCCGCCCCAATTCCAAGGTGCACATTCGACTCAAACACTGCCTCAATTAAGTCCCACGCTTCGTATCAGTTAGACCCGTGGGTCGGCTCTCCCTTGTTTGCAACTCCATTCGATGCCGACATTCTGAGACAAGGTACACGGACGCCCTCATCCAAATTGGACGGCGATCTGTGACTATCGGATTGCGTGAGTGAGGAAGACCGCCCAGCGCAATAGCGCGCTATTTGTGGGTCATAGCAGCGCGAGAGGGGCCATCATCGGGCCGTTTGTCCAGAACGATCTGGAAAGATTTTTTGCGCGCCCGGCTCTACTCGCGGAAAATAAAATTCAGCCGCACGCCGGAGACTTCGACGAGGTCCCCATCGCTGAGACGCACTGGACCGGAGATGGGCCTGCCATTGATGCTGGGCACTTTGTCGCCGGCGCCGAGATAGTAGCCGTCATCGAGTTGATTGATCTGCGCAGCCATCTGTGGTTTGAACCAGCCCTGAAGGCGAACCGTGGCCATGGCGGATTTTCCGATGACCGTGAGCTTGTTGGTCAAAACATATTCCCTTTGGTTAGTGTTTCCGCTGAGAACCACCAGTGTGGGGACCTTCATGCGCGTTCCGGCAAACTGCATGGATTCGCCCATAGCGGCGGCCTGCTGGAGCATCTTGCGGCGCTCCTTGGTGTCCAGCACCATGGTTTCGTCGATGCGCGGCGCGGCGGCTTTGCGGCCGGAGTCCCAGGGAACCGGCGCGTCGCCGCTGGCATCGACCTTGATTTTGTGCTTGCCGATGTGGATGTTGTCGCCATCGTGCAATGTGGCGCGCTCGACGCGGAGGTCATTTACAAAAGTGCCGTTGAGGCTGTCGAGATCTTCAACGACCATGCGGCCAGCCTCGAAATAAACCTTGGCGTGGTGATTGGACACGGCGAGGTTGTCCACCGGCAAGTCGTTGTCCGGGGAGCGGCCGATGGTCACCGGCCGCGTGCCAACAGAAACCTCTTTGACGATTTTGTTTTCAAACATGAGGCTAAGCTTCGGCATCTCAATTTCCTCCAAGATTGCCATTCGAACCTGGATTTTTGCGCGGTGTGCCGCGCAACCACCAAAACCATCCCCTGGAATCCTTGTCGAGCCGCGCGATCACAACAGTAATGTTGTCCGGGCCGCCGCGTTCGTTCGCGAGGGCAACAAGTTTTTCCGCCGCTCGCCCAGGGTCGGTCTCGGCCTGCAGCGTTCCTGCAATTTCCGGTTCCGTGACCACGCGCGTCAATCCATCGGAACAGAGCAGCAGAACATCGCGAGGAAAGAGCGTGTGCTCCTCTGCATCCACTTCGATTTCCGCCTGCGCGCCAAGCGCGCGCAGCAAAACGCTTTGCATGTCGCTTTCTTCGGCCTCGGCGGCGGTCAATATTCCACGCCGCACCTGTTCGGCAACCAGAGAGTGATCCCGTGTAAGCTGCAGCAGGCCGCCACCGCGAAGCAAATAAGCGCGGCTGTCGCCCACGTGAGCGACGCTGAGACTTGCGCCATCGATCCACACGGCCGTGAGAGTCGCGCCCATACCGTGCTGCTCAGGGTTCGCTTCCGCCGACTTGAAAATATTCCGATTAGCCAAATGGACCGCGGTCGAAAGACGCTTTGTGCGGGCGCTCCACTTGGGCTCTACGGCTCCGACGACCTTGGCCGCAGGATTCGCCTCGAAGTCCAGGCAATGTTTCACGACGGTTTCAACAGCCATCGCACTGGCAATTTCGCCGTGGGCTTCGCCTCCCATACCGTCGGAAAGCACAAAGAGGTGCAGCGGCTCAACGATCTTGAAGCAATCTTCGTTGTTGGAACGGACCCGACCTACATCGGTCACGCCGCCGCTTGCAATTCGCACACGAACTCCCGCTGCCCCCTTGAAATTACACCCCTGCCCATACCTATACCGGGCGACTCTGTTCCCAAGCTACCAGAGCCCCAAGGCCCGCGAAAGGCTTTGAACCCTACTGATTACTCGCTCTTTCGCTACACAGGGATACGCGGGTAAGCAGGCGGGACGCCCCCGCTGGGCGACACAGAGCTGTTCAACTTTTGGGGTTGGCCAGAATTACCCGAGAGTCGGAGACCGCCACGGCTTTCATTTCCGATTACTCATTCGGTCTAATCGCTCCGGGAACGAACAAAGTCTCGAACACCTCCTTTAAGATAGGCAGAGGTTGATTTTCCGTGCTGACTTATATTGTTGGCCCATTCCTTGCGTTGTTGCCGCGAAGGTGGCGCAAATCGCTGCCCGGCGGCGCATCCGTGGATTGGCGGAGAGCCACGGTTCTCAGCGGATTTGGCGAGGCGACAGTCGCAGTCATTGCACTGATGTACTGGTATTCGTACTACATGGCACTCCTTGTGGATCGTGGCCTGGATTCGGCGCTCGCTGGAAAAATGAGAGCGCGAGTGACAGAGCAGGAGATCGGTTTCACCGCGCTGGTGATTTGGGCGACGCAACCTCTGACATGGGTCATCGCCTTCGCGGCAATCGAAGGCGCCGTCCGGCTGGTGGGCGCGGCATTCACGGAGACAAATCTGGGGACCTTTCCGCTGTTCTTATTCGGCAAGATCTTTGCAAGACTTTCGGGACAAAGCGAACCAAGTGCAGCGCGCGCCGCGGGGTATGCGCAGGGCAATCTCTTTTCGTATGTGGAAGCCATTCGAGAAAAAGCTGTATTAAGGCGGCTTGTGCAAGTTCCCGATGAACTTTTCTTTCGCGCGGATGGAACAGAGGAGTTTCTGGAAATTCGCGCGAGCCGGCAAAAAGAGGATTGGACTCCGCCGCGCACCGTGCGTTACCAGGATACGTTTTACCGGCTGGAGGGGAGTTCCAGCGGAATGCTGGCCCGGCCTTTCCGCTACACGCTGCGGAAATTGACAGCCGGAGTAATGGGGCGAACGGTGCTGACCTATTCGCCGGAAGAAGAACCGGTGCTGGCCAAGAAATAACCTGCGAAGATGTTCGCCGCTTCTTTGGGCTGCTTTCGCGGCGTGGCATTCTCCGCTAGAATCGCACGCATGTTTATTGGCCGCCGCGCCGCCGCAATCCCTTTCGCTTTTCTTTCCGCTGTAGTTTTTGCTTCCGAGACTGCTGTTCCGCAGTCTCCGCCCGCAGCTTCCGGAGCGCGAATCCTGCTGCTGCCGCGGAGAATAGTTTCGGGCGAGCGCGCCACGCTCGCAGTGCTGGATGTGGATGGTCGGCTGACGCCGGGTGTTACGGTGAATTTTTCAAACGGAGACCGGCTGAAGACCGACGCGACGGGCCGGGCTCTTTTCGTCGCGCCGTTGAATCCCGGCGTGATTTTTGGCTCGATCGCGGGACGCCCGGGGCAGGTGCCCACAGTCATTCTCTCGCCGGGCGGGGCCGCGTCGGATTCGCTCGAAGTTTCCTCCGCGCCGCGAGTCGCTTCGCTGGCGGACCGCTTCGAAATTCTGGGGAAGGGCTTCTGCGGCGACGCGGACGCCAATCAAGTGGCCATTGCGGGGCAGCCCGCGATGGTGCTGGCCTCTTCCCCGACTGCACTGGTCGTGCTTCCCCCCCAAGACCTGCAGCCTGGCCCCGCGGAGGTGGGTATTTCCTGCGCGAAACGCCAGTCGCCTGCGTTCTCCGTGACGTTTGTCGGGCTGGAGCTTGAAGCTGACTCTTCGCCCTTGAAACCGGGCGAGCATCGGGCACTTACGGTGCGCGTGCGCGGAACGACGGCCAAGGTTACGTTTGAAGCGCGAAACCTGGCCCCGGAAATCGCGGAACTTACTGGCGGCAATCCGGTGCGAGCCTCCAGCAGCGGCAGTGCGGAAAATCTTGGCAAGTTTGAAGTTGTGGGGCGAAAGAATGGCAGCTTCCTGATTTCTATCCGCCTGGTGCCGTCGCTTGGGCGTCCGCAGCCGGTGAATACGCCGTAGTGAGACGGCAACAATCACTATTTGCGGCGAGCAGAGGAGTTTTCGGTATACCGGAATCCTAAATTAGGTTGTCGCTAAAGGACGCGACTTAGGCTGCTTTGGGAAGGCATACCCTAGAAAAGGGTTGCTCCGAGGAAAAGAATGGCAAACTCCCTCGCTCCAAGCGGAGTCATCTACAAAGTTAAGTGCATCACGGTTTTTGAAAAAGTCAGGAAAACTTGCGGCAGAAGCTGCGAAGCATCGATCAAGCGCCTTTCTTGGCGCTGGCTTCGCGGGGAAGCACGAGCGTGGCGGGGGGATCCTCGAAAGGAAGCTCAGGAACACCGGCGCCGAGCACGGTTTCGAGAGTGTTCTGGGCCCTCTCGAAGAGTTTGTCGGACTCACTGTAGCTCTGCTGGGCGTTCTTCAAATGCGTCCCCAGAGTTGCGAACTTGTCAGCGAATTTCTCCATTTGCTTTTCCATCCCCGAGAGGCTTTCCAAGAGGCGCTTGGCGTTTTCTTCCATCTGCATGCCGCGAAGGCCCATGGCGATTACGCAGAGATGCGCGTAGAGAGTATTCGGTGATACGGCGATGACTTTCTTGTCGCGACAATAACCGTCGAGGGGCTGGCCCTTGTTGTCCGACGTTTGCAGAAGCTCGTAGTAGACGCTTTCCGAAGGAACGAACATCAAGGCCACATCGAGCGTGCTTTCATCGGGCACGATGTATTTCTTGCTGATGGCGTCGGCATGGCCCTTCACCGCGACGGCGAAGGCGCGGCGTGCTTCCTCGCCCTCGGTGGTGATCCTGCGGTAGGCATCGAGAGGAAATTTCGAGTCAATCGCCATTAATTTTTTGTCGCGAAGCTTGATGATGGCGTCTGCTACTTCTCCACTAGAAAAGCGATACTGCATCTCATATTGCGCCCGAGGGAGGGAATCCTCGAGTAAGCGTTCGAGAGTCACTTCACCCAGGGAGCCGCGCGACTTGGCGCCGCCCAAAATGCCTTCAAGCGTTTGCGCGGTCAAGGACATCTGTTTGCCGGCTTGCTGGACTTCGCCGAGCTGCCGCTGAATCTGGCTAATCTGCTCGCGGGTGTTCTTGAGCTCGTCCGCCATCTTGGTTTGTGCGTCGGAAGTCATCTGGCCGGTGATCTGGGCGGAGTTCTTGATGGCGTCTTGCAAAGCGGGAGTGACGCTATCGAGGCGCTGCGCGACGCCCTTGGCGATGGTCTCCAATTGTCCGGTGCTTTGGGCCTGTGACGTGGCGATGGTCTGGAGGTCGCGGCGCAATTCGTTCATCTGCGACTCGATAGCGCCGCTCTTCTGGCGGCTTTGCAAGCTCTGCAAAGCCAGCCAGAACACCAGGATGGCCACAAGAATCACGCCGCCAATCAGAAATGCATTCATTTCCTCTCCGATACGAACACGGGAAACGGTCTTCTTACTTTAGCAGAGGTCGACAGTCCCGACACGGTCGGGATCTTCGATCGACAGTTGAAAGTTGAAAGGAAAGGGGAAGGGAATGAGAAGATTGGAAGATGCGGAGCTCTAGGGCGGAAGGATAGGAAGAAAGGGATAGGCGGCGCCAAGAGGCGCAGTGCCGTGGATTGAAAAAAAAGAGGGTCCGGGGAGGGACCCTCTTGGATTGCGGGCTTAGGCCGGTGCGAAAAGTTGTGTTACCAGCTCAACTTGAGGGCGAACTGAAATTGGCGCGCGTCGTAGGAAGCCGTCGGCTGGCCTGCGCTGCAGGTGGAACCCGCCAAGGGATCGCAAAGCTGGTTGACGGCGGCAATGTTGGTGCGGTTGAGCAGGTTGAAAGAATCTGCGATGACGTCGACCTTGAAGCGCTCGCCCAGGGGGATGCGACGGGAGAGTCGCAGATCCACCTGGAAGAAGTTCGGCGATGTGAAGGCATTCCGGCCGAGATTTCCGTTGCAACCTGCCGGTGGAGCAACAAGAGGAACCTGAAATGTGCTGCCGTCGTTGTTGAGGCAAACGTTAGCCGGACCGAAGGTCACGCCGGGGATAAAGGGCGAAGCCGTGCCGCCTCCAACGGAAGGCCGGGCCTGCGACGCGCCCAAATCCAGGCGCGTGTCCGTGCCGGTGATGACGTTGAACGGCCGGCCGGAGGAGAACTCGACGATGGGGGACAGGCTGAAATCCCCGAAGAGATATTTGAAGAAGCCGTCACCGTGCTTGGCGCTCCCCGATTGGAAGACAGCACTGTTCACCCAGCGGTGGCGCTGGTCGTTCACCGAATTAGCGCGTTCGAGGTTGGGGAACCGGCTGTCCTGTGGCTCGAGGGGAGACTGCAGGTCGGTCGAGTCGTCGATGGTGTGGGAATACGTGTAACTGGAGAGCAGCTCAAAGCCCTTGGAGAAGCGCTTGGTGAGATTGAAGGTCAAAGAGTTGTACCAGGAGTTGCCGTTGGAGAGCTGCGCGTCGACGCTATTGAAGGGAACGGGGACACTGAAGCCCTTTGGGTAGCCGGCCAGAGTTGCCAATGCTACTTGGGTTGCGTATCCGACGGCCAGTGGCTGTCCGGGGGCCACAAGGCCGAAGAAAGATGGATTTGGGCCAGAAGGCCGGAAGAAGTTAAAGAAGGCTGGGGTGCCCACGAAACCGACACGGGCTGCCAAAGGGCAGTTCGCCGCGGCATAGCCCTGGCCAAGCGCACCCGGAGCAATCAGCAAGATACTGCCGGTGCTTGTATTGACGCACGAATTTGGCGCTCCGCTCGGGACCACGACTGTGAGGGGATTACCGACGCTGAGGCCTGACGCAGCAGCGTTAAACGCATTCTGCGCGAGTAGATGAGGGTCCGTGGAGTTCACATCCTGCGGACGGTTCAAGTGTAATCCACGAGTTGACTGCGCCCCGACACTGAATTTCCAGGAGCCGGCGATTTCCCGCTCGATGGTGAGATTCGCCTGGCGCGCGTAGCCGTAGACGAAATTCTTCCCGAGAGGAAGAGTGAACGGCAGAATGGGTAGCGGGAATCCGGCCGTCAGGTAGCTCTGATCGGCAAAGAGTGAACCGGTGGCAAGGGGATCGAAGCGCTGTTGGCCGGGCAGGTAAAACATATTCGGGAGCGCGTTCAACACACCCTGGAAAATGGAAGAGCCGTTCAGGTTGGTGGGGGAATCTAGACCATTGCCACAGGCAGGTGCTTGAGGGATCAACCCGCATGCGGAAGGCGTGCCGCCGGTGGAGAGTAATTGCACTGAGCGCCCGCCGTCGGCCGTTACGGAGTCGAAAGCTGTGGCTAGCAGCGGATGGTCATAGAACAGACCGTAACCGGCGCGGATCACCGTCTTGCCGTTGCCAACGGGATCCCAGGCTAATCCAATACGCGGAGCGACATTGTTGTAATCACGCGGGATCCCTTCTACAACGCCCAGCACGTTCTCTGCGGCGGCATTGACGGCGTTTGCGGGCGCGAAGAGCGGGCTGATCTCCGCGTCAAAGCGCACGCCGTAATTAACAGTCAGGTGGCGGTTCATGCGCCAACTATCCTGGAAAAAGAAGCCCATGGGGATATTGTCAAAAGGATTGTTGGAATTGCCGATGCCCTGTATATACGAAGTTGGAACTCCCAGACCGTAGGATTGCAGTCCAGTCGTGCCGGGCAAGGAAACTCCGGCAGCACTGTTAGGGAAACTGAACGTCGACGCAGAGAATCCGCCGAAGTTCACGTCGCCGCCGAAATCCAGCTCAAAGATCTGCTCCTTCTTGGATCGCAATTGAATGAGATTCAAATCGCCGCCCATCTTGAAGGTATGTTTGCCGCGAACCATGCTGACGTTGTCTGTGAATTCAAACCGGCGCTCGATGCGGTCTACCGTGGAGTACGGTTCGCGCCCGAAGTACGCGAATCCCGGGATGTTCACACCGATATCGGAGCCGCCCGGAAGTTGTGAAAAACCAAAGTGAATCCCGCGCCGGGCGACCTGCGTGCGAAATTCATTAAAAGTGGAGTCGCTGACAATGGTGTCATGTTGAAACGTAAAGTTGAGATCGCGAGTTTGGTTGTAGCCCGCGCGGGAGCCGGAGTTCTGCCCGAATACCTGATTTTGCGAAGTCGAGGGAAGGCCCGTCACGAGTGAGGGAGAAACGCCCACGCGAAGGAACGAATTGTTGCGATTGTTCCAGCGCTGATCAAGGCGGGCGGACCACAAGCTGGTCTTCTCCATGACCGGATAGTTCCCTCGAACTCCCTGCAGCGGTGCAAAGGATGCAGGCAGCGGGGCGACGTACACGCCGAAGTTCGAGCAGGTGGCCCCGTTGTTGACGGGCTGACCAGCGGGACATGCTACGGGTATGGGGAATTGCCGGCCTGGCGTAGCCGTCAGGGGAATCCCTTTCGACTGATAGAACCCATTCGCGACGGCGCCAAAATCAAACCCATTCAGGGCAACGCTTGATGCGGAACCCATAAACACCTCATAGCTGCCTGCAAGTTGTCCGAGTTGCTGGGCGAGCGCGAGATTCCCCGCGGCCGCAGCTTGCTGTGACTTGGCCAATAGAGCCTGAACGGCCGCATCCTGATCCTTAGTGATTTGTAGCGTGACTCCAGGGATAAACTGCGTGGTTGCCGGGATCATACCGAAATTATTGATGCCGATGCTGGAGAAGCCCGATTCTTCACGCTGGGTATATTCGTAGGAGGCGAAATAGAAGGTCTTGTCTTTCTTGAGCGGGCCGCCAAAAGCGAGTCCGCTTTGGGTGCGTGTATACGCCTGTTTGACGGGATCGAGCGCACCCATTACCGGATTGACCTGGCCGGAGAAAGGGTTGCGCGCCTGGAACGCCTTGTTCCGGAAATAGCCGAAGGCGTCGCCGTGGGATTCATTGCTTCCACTCTTCGTGACGATATTGATGACGCCTCCGCTAGCGCGCCCGTACTCGGCGTTGAAGTTGCTGAGAATTAGCTGAAATTCCTGGACTCCTTCTTGCGAAATTGTCGAGCGAATGGCGTTGATGGAGTTGTCGACGGCGTCGGCGCCGTCAATGCTGACCATCGTGCCGCGAGCGCGCGCTCCGCCTACGCTCAACCCGCTATTGGGAGCAGGACCGATGGTAGGAGATACGTCACGAGTGGTCTGCGAGTTGGTAAGCGTAAAGTTGATGTAGTTCCTGCCGTTGATGGGGAGGTTGTCGATGCGGCGTTGCTCGACGGTCTGCGAGACATCGGTCTTGCTCGTTTCGATGGGAGCGGCTTCGGTTGTCACCGTTACCGTCTGCTGCATGCCTCTTAGGTCCAAATGGGCATCGAATGTAGCGGCCTCGCCTACAGTGAGAACAACCGAAGTATTCTCGTAGACCGCGAAGTTGGTTCCGCCATCGACGATCATCTTGTATCGGCCCGGCGGAAGTCCTACGAGATTATAGCGTCCGCCATCATCCGTGACGGCGGTCCGCTGGGCGCCGGTGCTTGCATTGGTCATCGTGACTCTTGCACCCTTGACCGCTAAACCTTGAGGGTCAGATACCGTTCCCGACAGAGTTGCCGTATTGACCTGTGCCGAGACCATCGTGGCGCAACCGAGCACCGCCAAAAGCACGAGCGCTCCCGCTAACATGGATTTCAAAGAGGCTGATACACACCCACCCTGACTGCGTTGCATGACTCCTCCTAAGTTGTGCACCCGAAAATCTTCCGCTACCCCTAGCGGTGGCGGGACAACCCGCCTCTTCTAATGAAACAATTGAATACACGGCTTTTACTGCAATGTAGCGTCGCTTTCAACTGAAAACTTCCGAACCGTCGCCCAGAACGAACTATCAGAGAGCAGACATGCGCCTCTGGCTCTCTCCCGAGGGCCAGCCTGATTTCGTTGGGAACACCCGGCACCAGGGCAGAATCCACGAAGGCCGGAGGACTAGCAAGAGACAAGGTACGAAACAGCGGGGGAGCCAGAGAATGTCGCATCTTGTCGCCATCGGAACGCCGTCGGCGGCGCTATTCAGGGCAAGAGAACAATAACAAGGGACTGGAATTAGCCTAGATTTAGAGGGAATGAATTAGAGCTGGAGGTGGCGCTGGACGAGCTTGCGGAGTTTTTCGCGATCTTCGTCGCGCATGTGCACGAATTCGATGCCGCTTCCGTCCGGACCGATGTTTCGGACGACGGCGGTGAAATTGATCTTGCGGAGACCGGCTCGGACTTCGAGCTTGATGGAGTCGCCAACACTGAGCTTTTGGGGGGACTCCAGATAAGCGCCGCCCAGGCTGATGGTCTTTACACGAGAAAGCCCCGCTGGTGCGCCCTCGATCTGCGCGCGAAGAGGCGAGTCGAGCGGAACTCGCGTGTAGCGGCGGGGAATGACATAGCCTGAGCTCGATTGAGCGGGCGCTCCGAACGCCGCCGCTGCTTGCTTGAACGACGGACGGTTCTCGATCAGGGCGAGGGCGTCTTCCGCCGCGGCGCGCAGGCCGGCGGGCTCCGCGTAAGTGAGGCCCTCGCGATTCTCCGCCAGCTTGCGAAGGAGCTCGGCGGCATCGGAGGCGCGCATACGGCCGAGCGCTTCGATGGCCTTGATACGCACAAACTGATCGCGCAAAACTTCATGTTCGCCGGCAGCAATTTCCATGAGTTGCGGCACGGCGGTGGTTTCCTGCGCCAGGCCGAGCTGGTCGATCATCATCGGAACAACCATGGGATGCGCGTCGGCCAGGATGGCGGAGAAGACGAAAGCGGTACTCACCGCCGATGAAGTGTTACTGGGGCGCGAGAGTTCGCTGACGGCCAGGTCCTGGAGGTTCCATTCCCAACTGGCCATGGCGCGCGCGAGGCCTCGGAGCAGCCGCTCTGGGTCTGCGGCGGCCAAGAGCTTGATTGCCGCGGTCACGCGCTGGCGGCGGGCTTCATACAGTCGGGCTTCAAGAAGGTTCAGAACGGGGACGCCGATCGTGCGGACGAGCCGCGCCATCGCCGGCACCATTTCCGGGCCGCGTGGTTCCGTCAGAAGCAACGTCATGCGATCGAGCAGCCGCTCGGGATCGCGCTGCAAAAGCCGCGGAAGGACAGGATCCAGGGGACGGTTTGCCAGAGCGGCGTCCACAAGCAAGAGCCAGCGATCCTGAGCGACCAGGCGATGCGCCAGCGCCGACATGTGATCGTGTTCTTTATCGTGAGGAGCGCGTTCCAAACCGGTCAGGATAGCTTCGAAACCGGAATAGTCGCCGCGACTTACGGCAATTCGCCCGAGAGATTCGACGAAGGCCGCGAGCAGCGCCGCGGTTTCCGGAGACTTCTCCGTGTCCAGTGCTTTCATGGCACCGCGGCTCAAGTCTTCCGGCAACTGGTTTGGCCAAAGGGATTCGATAATCGAAGACAGTTCATTGAGCCCTGCGGCCACAAAACGCCTCGCGGAAGGTTCCGCGTGCTCGATGCGGCGCGCATAATTCAGGACGACGTTGCGCGCTTCGCGGCGAGGAGCGTCCGCGCCGGCTTCGGCAAGTTGCCCAAGCGTATGTCGCAGCGCAGCAACGGGAACACACCAAACGTCCGGACTGCGCAAGACTGCGGATTTCTCGCGGGGCGGCAGTTCCAGCCAGAACTTATCGATAAGCTGTTCGCGGTGCGTGTCTGTCGCCCAGGTGACGGCCAGCGACGAGAGATGCTGCGAGGAGTGCGGACCGGAATAGCCGCCGGCCTCGACGATGACGTCACTCAAGCGAGAGATGGTCGGCCTGACGGAGGAAGCGGTCAGCGATCCACTGGAAAATTCCGCGCCGAGAAATTCGAAAATGATGTTCTCAGAGAGGCGCAACAAATAGGGCTGCGGCCGTTCGCCTTCACGCGGTCCATATTGCGAGACGGAGCTCAGCAGCATGCACACGCTGTCGCGGCTGGCTTCTTCCATCGCGCCGTGAATGGCGCGCGCCGCCTCTTCCGGGGAAAGACCGCGAGCGCTTTCGAGAGGCGGAGTGAGCCGCGCCAAGAGCCGCAGGCAGGCCACCAGATCATCAGAGTCCGGCGGCTGGATGGGCGAATCGGCTTTTTCGCGCGGCGAATGTCCGCCGTACGCCACGAGCGCGCCGATGAGACTTGCCAGCACCGTGTCCACACGGCGCTCCGTTTGCGTATTGACAGAAATGCCTTCCACGCGGTTCTCCAGAAGTCGCGCTGGCCACCAGGAATTGCCCGTACCGTTTGCTGGGTCTTCCGATTTTAGCAAGGATGCCTTCACCAGTCGCGCGAGCGTGTCCAGTTCGCCTACATGGAATTTCTTCAAGAAAGCCAGCGCGTGGATTCCGGCGCGTTGCAAGTCGACCGCAAGCGCCTGCATTTCTCCGCGCGAGTCCGGCAGGTGAGCGTCGCCGATTCTCGGCGCCACCAAACCGCCGCGTTCCACGCGAATCTCCAGCCCGCCCAGAAGTTCGGTAACGTTGCGGATGGAATCGTAAGCACTGTCCAGGCTATCGAGCCGGAGTGGATGATCCTTCTCGTAAAGGCGTTCCGACCGTATCAGCAAATGAAGGTTGCGAAGTGCGTGCTGAACTTCGCTGGCTTTTTGGTCCATTATGCTGGCAGGGACTCGGGAGACGGCGTAGGCGAGTTGGCGCAGCGAGGTGCGCGGCGTGGCGTCCGGGCTTGCCTGCGACGCTGCCTCGCGTCTTGCTTCGTTGATCGGCACTGTAGCCCTGCGGACCAAAGGAATCTCCACTTGTTCTCAGTTCGTTACACCGTATCGAGCGGCGAGGAAGCCCTCTTCCAACTGGTGGTGCCCTCTCGTAAGGGGGCAGATAGCCTAACCAATAATGCAAGCACGCCTCCGGCCTGGATCGAAGGCCCTTAAGTCTTTTGTCTGGAACGAGTACCAGAGGGAGTTCTAGGACTCAAGTTGGTCTTATGTAACAAAATGTTACGTTTCGAGTAGGGTCTTTGGGGGTTTCAGGGTAGGAGGTCGATGAGCTATTGCTCGAAACTCCCGGCAATTCAGAGGACTATTTCTCGTGGAGCGATTCGTCAATGTTGACCGCGCCGCCTTCACTTACCTGGAACATCTTCTTTGCCTGCTGAAATCCATTCAAACGCAGGGTAATCGTGTGGGTTCCGGCAGGTACCTGCACGCGCGCGGGAGTGAACTGCCCAGTCGACGCTCCGTCCACGATGATTTCTGCGCCCTTGGGATTGGAATTCACCTGCGCCCAGGCGACGCGGCTCGCAGCCTTTTCGTTTAGGACAACCGGGAACTGGGTCTGGATATTGTCCTTTACCTGAATCGGCCCGGCGTAAGGCTCATATCCTTGTAGCCGCAAGACAAGGTTGTACTGGCCGGGTGCGAGCGGAAGCGTCACAGGTGTTTGTCCGGACTGTTTCGCGCCGTTGATGAAGACATCAGCCCCCGGAGGTTGGCTGCTGATGAAAATGCCCTTGGCCAGCGATTCGAGTTTGATCTTCTGGTCCTGGGCGTCGCCGCTCTTTATTTGCAACGCGGTTTGAACGGGTTGATAGCCTTCCTTTTGCACTTCGAGGCCGTAGCGCGCCGGAGACAAATTGTTGAAGCTGCAGGGCGTTTCGCACTTGGTTAAGATCTGGCCCGCGGGACCGCGCAGCACCGCCTTTGCACCGATCACATCGGTTACGACGTGAATCGCTCCGCGTCCGTCTGTGGGAACCGGATGCGCGCCTTCGTCTCCACCGCCGCCGGCGGCAACCGGTGTGTCGTCGTATTCCAGGTGATCGATCACGCGGACGCCCGAAGGGGCGTTCCGCAATAATTTCAAGAGTGCGCCGTGCTCAGCGGGCCGGAGCTTTCCTGCAAGCGTCAGCGTGTTTCCCGCCGCCTGAACTCTTACGCGCCCGGTCAATCCTCTTTCGAAAATGGCCTCTTCGATCCGGCCTTTGTACTCCGCTGCTTTGGCGCTAATCGAATTTGCTGGATTCTTTGCCGCCTTCTCCGGGGCGACCTCGACTGGTTTCGCCGCTGAAGCTTCATCGGCCACACCGTTTCGTTGCTCAGAAGCGCCAGTTCCGTCGGTCCCCGCATTGGCGGTGTCCGGAGTGGCTTCCGGCGGCGTCGCGCCAGACAAGCTAGCGTCTTTCTTCTGCGCATCATGAAGTTCGCGCGCGGCTTCGAAAACCGGCTTGATTTTGTTCGCCCCGTAAACGATCACGCCCAGAAGCAGCATCGCCGCGAGAATTGTCCCGAGAACGTTTTTCTTTTTCGGAGGCGCTGGCGCTGGTGCCGGCGCGATAGCTCCCGTTCTCCGCACTACCGGGGTCTGGCCCGGCGAAGACGCCCGCGCGTTCAGGGAGCGCGCCGTCGTGATGATGGTTTGATCCTCGTTGGCGAAGCCACGACCCGCGGCATTTCCGGAAACCACGGTCGCCGCCGGCGACCCTCCGCCCATGACCATCGTCGATTGTGGGTTGCCGCTGGCCGGTGCGATGGATCGGTAATTCCTCAGATCTTCCAACATTTCGCGGCAATTCTGGTATCGCTGATCGGGCTCTTTTTCCAGCGCCCTCATGACCACCGCGCTAATTCCCGGATGAATCGTAGGATTAATCTGCCGCGGCGGCACAGGGTCTTCGTTGACAATCTTGTAGATCACCGTCGTTATGTTCTGGCCCGGAAAAGGCTTCTCGTTGGTCACCATTTCATAGAGCATTACGCCCAGCGAGAAAATGTCGCTGCGCCCATCGACGGCGCGGCCCTTGACCTGTTCCGGCGACATATAGCTTGGCGTGCCCATGACGTGCGCGGTTTGCTGTACGGTGCCGAACTGCAAAATTTTTGCCGTTCCAAAGTCCGTGACCTTGACGGTATCGTCGGCGGTGAGCATCAGGTTCGCGGGCTTGATGTCGCG
>MNEA01000106.1 GCA_001917435.1 Acidobacteria bacterium 13_2_20CM_2_57_6 | reverse complement strand
GGCCGATCTTTGAGCATCCATCGCAAAAAAAGATCACGATCACACGGCCTGCCCGGAAACAGACCATGTGTCGCGCAATCGCTTGTGCATTCCGCTTATTTTTCTTATTCTAGTAACGTTCATCCGCACATCGGTGGCGCTATGGTGCAACGGTTAGCACGTAGCCCTTTCAAGGCTAAAATACGGGTTCGATTCCCGTTAGCGCTACCAATAATCTCCGGCTGATTCCTCTCTTTTTTGTTTATCATGGACCTGAACCACTCGGACTCGTGTTCGCTCTTGCGCTGGCGGACCCGTCGTTGTTTCTGAATTCCAGGAGCCTCCTTGAGCTACGTCGAAAAGCATCTCATCCCAGGTGAATCCATCCAGTACCAGACCAAGCTGCATTGGATTGTCATGCTGGGACATGTGGCCATCGCGGCAGTTTTCGAGCTGCTCGCCATAACATTCCTAGCCGCAGCGTTTTCAAAGCAGGCAGGAGCCAAAAGCATGCCGTCGCGCAGCGCCGAGTATTTGGGTGCTCTCATTTGCTTTCTCGTGGGAGCCGCTCTCTTTTGCATCGGCCTGCTGAAGCGCAATGTCACGGAGATGGCCGTCACCAACAAGAGAGTCATCGTAAAGACCGGCCTCGCGGAACGCCGTACGACCGAAATCCTCCTCTCCAGAATCGAAAGCGTCGTCGTCGACGAGCCCGCCACGGGAAGGATCCTCGGCTACGGAACGGTAATCGTGCGCGGGACCGGTGGCACTCCCGAAGTGTTCCAGAAAATCCAGAATCCTTTGAAATTCAGAGAACAAGTCCAAAGCCAAATTGCCGGTGAACGCAAAGCAAACTGAGCACGCCGCTCATCGAAGAGCGGTTAGTTTTGAACTGGGTCCAAGACGGCGTAGACTGATATTTGCAAGCAAATAGGGAGACATCCATGGCGAATTTGATGCGCACCTCCAACCCGGCGCTTAATGAGAAGGCCTTCAAAGGACAGGTCGCTTTCGGCGAAGCGATGACGCTGCAGGGCACCGTCAACAAGACGGGTTTTCTCCTCCTCTGCGTTGTGGCCACCGCTGCGTGGGCCTGGGGCTTGTCGCATTCTCCAGCACCGGCAGCGGCTGTTCCGTGGATGACGGGCGGCGTTTTCGGTGGCTTCGTCGTCGCGCTGGTTACCATCTTCAAGAAACAATGGGCTCCACTCACGGCCCCAATCTACGCGTTGCTCGAAGGTCTGGCGCTCGGCGGCATTTCCGCGATGTTCGAGCGCACCTACCCGGGCGTCGCGATTCAAGCAGTGGGCCTTACCTTCGGCACTCTTTTCGTGATGCTGCTCGCTTACAAGACCGGCATGATTCGCGCGACGCAGGGTTTTAAACTCGGGGTGATTGCCGCCACCGGCGGTATCGCGCTCCTCTATCTCGTGGAAATGGTTCTAGGCGGTTTCTTTCACATTCAGGTTCCGGCGATCAACGGCAGCGGCGCCGTGGGGATCGGCTTCAGCCTCTTTGTGGTCGTCATCGCGGCTCTGAATCTGGTTCTCGATTTTGACATGATCGAGAGCGGCGTCCAGGGCGGAGCGCCGAAATACATGGAATGGTATGGCGCTTTTGGCCTGATGGTCACGCTGATCTGGTTGTATCTGGAAATCCTCCGCCTGCTGGCCAAGGCGCGCCGCAGATAAGCGAAACACTTGACCCGCAGTCAGTCCATCGCCGAAAAGCCGGTGCTCACAGATCGTTTTGTCGAGGCGCTTGGTTACGCGGCGGAGCTGCATCTCCATCAGCGCCGCAAGGGAAAAGGCCAGCCGTATGTCGGCCACTTGCTCGGCGTTGCGGCCATCGTCATTCAGCACGGCGGCGGCGAAGATGAAGTCATCGCCGCGCTTCTGCATGACGCCGTTGAGGACCAGGGCGGTCTCCCGCGCCTCGATGAAATCCGCGAGAAATTCGGCGATCGTGTGGCCCGCATCGTCGACGGCTGCACGGATTCTTACGAAGTCTCCGGCGAAAAACGGGATTGGGGCGAAAGAAAGCGCGCCTACATCGAAAAGGTCGCGCACGAGCCCGAAGATGTCCGGCTTGTTTCCGCTGCGGACAAACTGGCCAACGCCCGCGAAATCCTTTCCGACTATCGCGTGGAAGGCGACGCTGTTTTCAACCGCTTCACCGGCCGCAAGGACGGCACACTGCAGTACTACCGCTCACTCGTGACTGTATTCCGTAAGGCGGGCACGAACCCGCTCATCGACGAACTCGACCGCGTTGTAACCGAACTCGAGCGCCTGGCCAAGTAAGTACGCGGCACTGTTTACTTTGCGTCCTGAAACGACGCGCATATCCGATTTAGAATGTCAGCCGCAGGCCTGCTGAAACGCTTCGCGGTTCGCCCAGCGCGGTCCCGGAAAACAAACTCGCAAAGTTAATCACGTTGAGCCGGTTCGCCAGATTGACTGCTTGAATCTGGAGCGCAGCACTCCTCGATTCTTTGTGATAGACCTCTGTTCCCGCCGCGACGTCGAGAGAAAAATTCGGCCGTACGCGCCCGCGAGTCAAATCGACACGATCCAAAATCTGTGGTCCAAATGCAGCCAGGAGATCGCCGATTTTGGCGTTGCCGATATCCGCCGGCAATCCGCTGCCGTACTGCGCACCCATCGCCAGCCACGTGCGCCGCCGCGCCTGGAAGCGCAATCGTGCGCGCAGCGAGTTCCGCTGGTCTTGCGTCACCGCGAACTTGCTCGTATCCGTAAGCGCATTGGCGGCATCGCTTCCAAGGAACAATCCGCCGGTGATTGGCCCTTGCCCGTAGCCGCACTGGTTCGCGTAGCTCAGGTAGCCGGAAAAGCGTCCCCATTGGGGAACTTCCAAGCGGATCTCTTCTCCGAAGATCCGCGCCTTCGTGAACGCAATCGGAAAACTCACGCCCGTATCCAGCAGAACGTCGTCATCGGAATATTGACGAAAATCACGCCGGAAAACGTTGGCATCCAAACGCAGCTTATCAAAGAACGCTTTGGTTACTCCGCCTTCATAAAAATTTCCGCGCCCCGGCCGCACCGGCAATCGCAACACCGAAGGACTGATGGCATCGAGCTGAGGTGAGCTCGCCAGAAGGAGATTCTCGACTGCGGGCGTTTGGAAAATTCGATCGTAGGAAGCGTGAAACAGGAGATTCAGTGCCGGTATGAATCTCGATACACCGATTCTCGGACTCCACGCCCGCTCATGCATGATAAATCCATAATGATCGAATCTTAGCCCAGCGCTTAGGTTCCATTGCCCCAGCCGCAGCTGATCTTGCGCGTACAAGGAAGGCTCAACATCCCATTTCCGCTGGTAGGGAAACGAAAAGTTCAGTTGCGTCCCGGAATCGAATTGAACTGGATCGGTAATCGCGTATTGCAGCGCCTCATGCACCGGACTGAAAATGCTGTCCACGCCTGTTTTCCAATCGTGGTGTCCGAGATGCCCGGCGACGTCGGCTCGCATGTATCCTTCGCGGTAGCCGCGATCCTGCGAAACGATCACGGGCGTGGCGAACGAGTTCGATGTCAGCGATACGCTCGAATCCCTCACGCTTCCCGAAAAACTCAGAAACAAATCAGACGAAATCGTGTGCTGGAAGAAAATTTGCCCGCTCGTCTCCAAATTCTGGATATCCTGCCGCTGGCCGGCTTGCTGCTGCGCGAGTTCGTTTGGCACAAGAAAGCGGACGGCGTTGTGCGTCAAGCTCAACCGCAGGCGGTCGCTCGGCGAAAAGTCCCTCTCGTAGGAAGCGGAGAAACCCGCAGCATTTCCCCTGTTCGTATAATTCGCCAGCACCGGAGGATCGAGGTAGCGCTCGGTATGAAATCCCTCTCCACTCGCCGAAAACCGGCTCGACCCTTGCGCGTACGAAATTCCCGCCGCGCCGTTCAGAGTGGAAAAACTTCCGCCGCCCGCCTCCAGCCGTCCGTGCCATCCTGCGGGAACATCTTTCTTGGTGGTGACTTCGACGATGCCGCCGAGTTTCCGTCCATATTCGGCAGGAAAACTTGCCGTCAACACGCGCAATGATTCCACGTCGTCTGCGTCAAACGAGGGCGCAAATGCCGGCGAACGATTCTGCGTCAGCGGCAGCCCGTCCACCACGAACTGCACGTCGTACTCTGAGCCACGCGGGTGAAGCACTCCGTTGGCCTCGTACACCCATCCCGGCTGTTCGGCCACCAGGTCCAGCAACTCGCGTCCCGGCTGCGCCGCGTCATGCTCTTCGATCGCCTGCCGCCCGATGGAGTACAGCGATCCCGTCGCATAGGGATCCACCAGCGTCGCCGAATCATTCACCTGCACCTGCGTTGTCACCGGCGCGACGCCCAGCGTCACGGTCACCCGCACCGGCACTTCGGAGCGAATTTCAACTAAGTTGCTCCACGGCGCAAATCCTTCGGCGTGCAAACTGAGCCGATAAACTCCAAAGAAAAGATCCTGCGCAACGTAGCGCCCCTCCGGACCGGCAACAAACGCGCGCCGGACTCCGTTGGCCTCGCTGACCAGCTCGCCCGCGGACGACACCGCGACTCCGTGCGGGTCACGTACTTCAAGCCGCAGTTCGCCTCGCAAGCGTTGCGCCCGCGCGGTGACGCCATACAAAACGAGAAGTGCGAGGAGTCCAATAAACCGCGCTGTTTTTATCACAAGCATCTTTGTTTTCTGGCGGACGAGAACAACAACTGCTGCTTCACTCGATTCCTCACGATGCAAGACACGTCGCGCCGCAACGCAAGGCATCTTTTTACGGTACCATGAGCTCCGTTTTACACCACAACTCCACTCCATTGTACGAGGGCAAAATAGCAACACGAGCTCACCATCATTCCTTAAGCCATTTCGCATCTCGGGGTCTTGGAAAATCTCGTTCCTTGCCATTTTCTTTCGCTAGAAAGTCGTCAAAGTCTGGTGCGAAGATGGAGATGGTTCTCCCGGCAATCGAACGACGCCGGACAACACGAGAGACTGCGATGACCCAACGAGCTCCAGGAAATCGAGAGCGACAACTGACAAACATTCATGGGGTCTCCGTCATTTCCTCGGCGGCCGCGACCGGTTCGCGGGTTATTCCGTCCGAGGACGTTGATCGCGCGTTCGGAATGCCAGTCGGTAAACTACGCAGCCGCGCCGGCATCGAATCGCTCGCCTACGTTGCCGAAGACGAAAACGAGCTGACGCTTGCGGCGAAAGCCGCGCAGGAAGCGTTGCGGGCCGCCTCGTGCGGGCCGCAACAGGTGGATTGGATCGTCGCGACCAGCGAAACTCATCACGATTACCCTTCGCTTTCGGCCCAGCTTCATTCCCGGTTGCTGGTCCGTGAAAATTGCGGCGCCCTCGATACCGGCGGCGCTTGCCTCGGTTTGCTCAACGCCCTCGCCGTCGCGCAATCACTGATTGGATCGGGACAGGCCCAGACCGTCGCGGTCGTCACTGCCGACGTGCACAGCCGGACACTCACTCCGGGGCGCGTCGCCGGCGAGTTCGGCGGACTGTTCGGCGACGGCGCCAGCGCTTTTATTCTTCGAAGTGCCGCTCATAACAATTCCAGCAAGGCCTATCGCCTTGGTGAATTTCTCTTCGGTTGCGCAGGCCAGTACGCCGCCGCTATTCAGGTCAGCGATACGAAGGACGGCGCTCTTGAAGTGCAATTTGACGGAGAAGCGCTTTCCCGCGCAGCAATCACGCGCATGGAAAAGGTTCTAACTTCCGTTGAGCTGCGCAGCGGTATCCCGCGCAGCTCCGTAGGCGGTTTTGCGACCCACCAGCCAAACCCCCGCCTCGTGGCGCTTCTTGCGAAGCAGTGCGGTGTTTCGCCGAACACTTTTCCGCCGGTCGCGCGAGTTTCCGGCAATCTTGGCTCATCCACGTGCGGCGCTGCATTGCATGAAGCATTGCGGATTGCCGAGAAGCAATCGCGCGACAATCTCCGGCCGATTTTTCTGGCCTCGCTCGGCCCCGGGCTTCTCTTCGGCGGTGGCTGGCTGACTCCTCGCGATTGAGTTGCCAGTCCTATTTGTGATCGGAGAGAAACAAAAGCCGAACACTCAAATCATTTTTCAAGATCCGGGCCGCATCCGAGCCGTGAAGCTGATGTCCACGGCGGGCACAACGCAACTTTGTAACGGCGGCCAGCCCGGATCGCTAGCTGCATTGCGGCAGGGTCTTGAATCAGTATGTTGTCGCAGACTAGGAACAAACTATTGCGCTGCATTTCGTGATGCTTGACCTTTCCGAGTGAACCGGTTTGGTTCCGTTTCGTTCTGATTTGGAGCCAAAGAGGCGCAGGGCTGTTTCAAATCGGGATTGCCCGATCACAAATTCCGGCGTTGACTTCCCGCGCTTGCCCTCCAATAATCCGCGCATGCCTCGTCCTGATGCCGTTCGCCGGGTCAAGAGCTACTCTGCCGCCGACGGCTACGTCTATCAGTATTATTTTTTCGAAGGGAATCGCGGACAGCGCGGCAGCAATCCCGGCGGTGAATTTACCTATGTAGTTTCCGCCGACCGGCACACGGCGTTCCCCTTCAAAATCTTTGTCATGCAATCCGCATTGCAGGCCTGGGCAAAGCAAAACGGCCGCCCCCTTTCAAGCAGCGAGGAATACGCCGTCGCCAAAATGCGACTCTTTCAGGCTTTCGATGAGGGAGCCGTCCAGGCTCCGGCGGCGAGCCAGCCAGCCCGTGAAGTGATCGTCGATGAATCCAACCTGGAAGAACTGCTCGGGCGGCTGGGAATCTGACCGGGAAGATTTCGATTGGGCGAAACGGCCGTTCCGCACTGAACCAAGTATCAGCCGGCGGCGTCTGGTTAGTTGCAGGCAGAGGATGGCAGTTCGAATCTCGCGCAGGATGGCAAATGCAGGAGCTGGTTCTGGTCCAACCAGGTCGCACCGCCGGCCGCCTTGCGGCCGCCAATGACAACGACCGCTTTGCGGCTGGATATAGCAACGACCGTCCTACGGGCGCGCGTGACAAGGAGGAGGAGCTGGCGCACGAGGCAGCCCAGGCTGACACGCGGCGCGAGTTCGAAGAGCGCCCGTTTGCGTGACCGGACGCGGTTCCGTGCGTGGCTCGTGCGAATCGCGTTTCGTTTGGCGCTGGACCGTTTGCGTTCAGGGAAACGGCGCGAACTACGCGACACGGTTTGGTCGCAGCCGGAGCACCAGCCGCCCACGAGGACTGCGGAAGACCTCGCCGCTTCCAAGGAATTGCAGGCGCATCTCGATAACGCTCTTGCGGAATTGCCAGAGAAATTGCGCCTGGTCCTTTTGCTTGCGGCCATGGAAGGCCACACGATCGAGGAGATTGCCGGGATGCTAGGCATTTCTACGGGTACGGTGAAGTCCAGAATTTTTTACGCTCGAAAGCAGTTAGCGGAGAAGTTGCGATGTTATGCGAACACTATAAAGAAGCGTTGATCGAGGCGGCGGCGAGCGACGCCCCGCTACCAGGGGATCTGCGCGCACATCTCGGTGACTGCGGTGCCTGCCGCGCTGCATTCGAGGAGGAACAGGCCCTTTTCGCCTCCATTGATGGCGGCCTGCGCGTGACGGCGAACGCGGAAGTGCCTGCCTCACTTCTGCCGCGCGTCCGCGCCCGCCTTGACGAAACAGAAGCCGGGCCCAACCGGCCTTGGGTGACCAACTGGCTGGTCTTGGCGAGCGCCGCCGTCCTGGTTGGTGCTTTCTTCTCCGCGCGCGCCGTCTGGCGCACCCATGTCGCTCGGAATCCGGTCGTAACCGCGGTGAAACCAAATGTGATATCTCCAGAAAAGCACGAGCCCACCGTTGCTCCTCCAGTGGAGCAGAATTTTGGCTCGCAGCGTCAAGTCGCTGTCGTTAGCAGGCCGTCGGTATACAAGACGGCCATCAGGACAGAATCCAAGCCAGAAGTGCTGGTTCCCAAGGATCAGGAAGTCTTACTCACGGAATATGCGGAACAGTGGCGCGCCCACAAGCACCCTCTGCTTCTAGCGCAGGGGCTCGACGCTACAATTTTGACGCCCTTGCAAGTTGCTCCGATCCAAATTGCCGAGCTTGACGTCAAGCTCTTAGCGGAAGAGAAGTCGCAATGACTTCCGCGGAGACGATTCGCGTTCGACATCGTTCGCATCGCCCAGGAGGAATGCAATGAAGAAATTGTCCTATTTGATTCTGCTCGGAGCGCTCTGCCAGCCCATGGTCCAATTGCGCGCCCAGGAAAAGCCTAAGACCGAAGAGCGCGTCAAGGTTCCAACTCCAGTCAAGGTGCAAATCGTCTTTACCGAGTATGACGGTGACAAAAAAGTTTCCAGCATGCCTTACACCTTCACTGTGATCACCGACGAAAAGGTCGGCGGCAATTACTCAACGAGGCTTCGAACGGGCATCCGTGTTCCCATCGAGACCGAGGGCAAGGACCAGAAGATGACTTATATGGATATCGGATCGAACATCGATTGCGGCATCAGGTCCGAAGACGACGGCCGCTTTCATGTCTATTTGATTTTCGACCGGTCCGCTCTCTATCCCAACAAATCCACCGATGGTGAGCGACTTGTAGCAAACCCGGGTGGCCAGCCGGTTGTCCGTCAATTTCGAACTGACGAAAACCTGATTCTGAAGGATGGGCAAACTTCGGAGAACCTTTTGTCCACTGACCCGATGAACGGCCACACGTTTCGCGTATCTGTCACTATCAACGTACAAAGGTAAGGCAGGACTCCGCTTAACTTTTCGAAAGAATTGTTGCGAGGGCCGCCTTCAAATCCGCGTGCAAAAAGCGGTAACCCAGCTTTTCTAACGCTTGTGGTGTGACGCGCTGGCTGGATAGCAGCAGCGCGTCCGCCATTTCACCCAGCGCGAGGCGCAACGCAAACGCGGGAGCAGGGAAGAGCGCCGGCCGGCGCATCGCCTTTGCAAGAGCTTTGGTGAATTCTGTGTTTTGCAGCGGTTGCGGCGACACAACGTTAATTACGCCCCTTACTGGGGCGGCATTAATAGCGCCCGTTACCGAGGCGACATTTCCGGCGCCCCTCACAGAAGCGTTTTCGATGGCGAATCGCAAAATCGCGATGACGTCTTCGAGTGTCACCCACGACATCCACTGCCGACCGGAGCCCAGTTTTCCCCCAGCGCCAACCTTGAACGGCAGCATCATCTTCGGCAGCGCGCCGCCTTCCCGCGCCAAAATAATCCCAAACCGTGCGAGCACCACGCGGATTCCCAGCCCCTCTGCTTTCAACGCTTCCGCTTCCCATTCCTTCGCCAAGCTTGCTAGAAAGTCCGTGCCTGGCGCGCTCTCCTCGGTCAATATTTCGTCGCCGCGGTCGCCATAAATCCCAATCGCGGACGCCGACACCAGAACGCTGGGCCGCGCATTCATTTTCGCGAGCGCGTTCACCAGCGCGCGAGTCGTGTCGATTCGGCTCGACCGCAAGAGCGTTTTTCTCTGCGTTGTCCATCGCCCTTCGGCGATGGACGCGCCAGCTAAGTTCACCACGGCATCGGCGCCAACACCTGCGCCGCCCAGTTCTCCAGTAGAGGGATTCCACGCCACGGCGAAGCCTTCCTTTGCGCCTTCACCGCCTATGCTTTGCGGCCGCACCAATCGGCACACGGTATGGCCAGCCGCTGCCAAAGCGCTTGTCAGCGCCGTGCCAACCAGCCCTGATGAACCCGTCACCAGAATCTTCATGCAAACCCTCTTCGCTTATAGTCGCTAACAAAGTACCAGCCATTTGCACGCTACGCACCCGGCGCTTCACGGTCAAGCAATTGAATTCTTCAAATACAAGGTCTCGTCCGAAACTTCTGAAGCTTTCGTGGACCGATACGGGTCGAGCGCTGCCCAAAAGGCAACCTACTAGCCCCTTCACACACTGCGGGTTACAATTCCCTTGTGCCACCTGTCTCACAAACGATTCGCGTGACGGTCCTCTTTTTCGGGCGCCTCAAGGACCTCGCCGGCCACGCCGAGGATTCCGCCGAGTTCTCCGATGCCACCACGATCGAGCAACTCTTCGCTCTTTACACGGCGCGCTATCCTGAGCTCGCAAAGTACCGTTCGTCGGTAGTCGCTTCGCGCAACCAGGAATTCGCCGCCTGGGACACTCCCCTCCGTTCCGGCGACGAGGTTGCGTTTCTTCCGCCTGTGAGCGGCGGCTGACGCATCCCCATGGCGACACTGCCCCACAATGACATCTTTCAGCTGGTGCGAGAACCCATCGACACGGTTGCGCTGGCCGGCGTCGTCCGGGCCCCGGAAGACGGCGCCGTTGTCACTTTTGATGGTTTCGTCCGTAATCAATCGCACAACCGCCCCACCTTGTACCTCGATTACGAAGCCTACGAATCCATGGCTCTTACCAAAATGCGTGAAATCGGCCTTCAGATTCACGAAAAATACCGCATCCATCGCGTCGCCATGGTCCACCGGCTTGGACGCCTCGAAATCGGCGAAACCAGCGTATTTATTGCCGTCAGCGCGCCGCACCGCGCCGCGGCCTTTGACGCTTGCCGTTTCGCCATCGATACGCTCAAGCGGACCGTGCCCATCTGGAAGAAGGAATACTTCGAGGACGGCGCAGTTTGGGCTGACGGCGAAATGCCTCCCGCGCCCGCGGCGACACCGCGCGCGAAACCTGCATCTTAGTTCCCAATGCCGATGACACCCTTTCGTCCCCAGGCTGCATTCCTTCTGGCCGTCCCAGCGCTGCTCTTTGCCGGGGTCGCGTTCGGCCAAGACAAGCCCGACCGTCCCCCTTGGGCGCAGAAGCGCAAGTCTACGACGAGCGCCAACCCAACTTCCAAGCCCGACACCGCCTCCACGTCTACGCCGCCTACCGCTTCGGTTCCGGACGGCGAGCCCGGAAAAACTGTTCAGCCCACGCCCGCAGCTTCGACGGACGAATCTCAGGATGCCGCTGCCCAGCGTGGCCGCATCCGCGTCAACGTGAACCTCGTCAATGTGCTTGTGAGCGTGCTCGACGAAAAGAACCGCCCAGCGCCGGATCTACCGAAGGAAGCTTTCCAACTTTTTGAGGAGGGCGTTGAGCAGAAGATCGACAGATTTGAGCCTGAAACTTCCCAGCCGCTGGACCTGGCCATCATGATCGACTCCAGCATGAGCGCACACAAAGAAATCAGTTTCGAGCAAGAAGCCGCTGCCCACTTTATTCGGCAGGTTTTGCGCCCGGGGGACCGACTTGCCGTTTTCGCGTTTGATGAGAACGTGACGCAGCTCGCAAGTTTTTCCGATAACGTTGCCGAACTGCAGTCGGCGGTCCGTAAGATGCCGGCCGGGGCTGGTACTTCGATCTATGACGCCGTGCTTCTCGGTTCCCGCGCGCTCGAGCGCCGCGGGGATGAGCGCCGCCGAGTGATCATCCTGGTGACCGATGCGGGCGAAACCACCAGCCGAGCGGATTTCGATGCGGCCCGCAAGGAGGCCGTGCGATCTAACGCGCTCCTTTACACCATCGTCATCCGCCCGGTGAAAAACGAGAGTGGCCGCAACACCGCCGGTGAGCACGCCCTTGAAACCATGACCGATACGACGGGCGGTGCCATGTTTTATCCCGACACGCCGCAGGAGCTGGGAGCCATCTTCGACCGTATCGACCGCGAGCTACGTACTCAATATCTCCTCGCTTACTATCCCACTCCGCGAGGCCCGGCGAATACTTACCGCTCCATCGTCGTTACGGTCAATCCCGCCAGCTATCAGGTTCGCCACCGAAAGTCTTACCTGAGCGGCCCCCAATAATTGCTCTCCTTTGTTACGTGGGGTACGTGGGGCGCCGTCCCATGCCGTACCGTCTATTTGCGCGTGGAAGAATTCGCAGCCTGGGAGTCCAACGTCTCCCGCACTTTTCGCAAGAGCGTCCGCTTCGTAAAAGGTTTTTGGACCAGCAAGGTCCCCTGCGCCAAGACACCCCGATGAATAATGACGTCGTCCGTATACCCGGACATGAACAAAACTCTCAGATTAGGGCGAAGAGAAACCATTTGACTCGCCAGTTCGCGCCCATCCAGCCGGGGCATGACTATGTCCGTTAGCAGGAGGTCGATTTTGCGTTGCATATCCTTTGCGGCTTCCATAGCGTCTTCGACCCCGGAGGATTCCAATACCGTGTATCCGGCGTCCTCCAGCAGTACGCACGTCAGTTCTCGCAGCGCCGGCTCGTCTTCCACTACCAGAACAGTTTCCGTGCCCGTCGCAATTTCTCCCTCGGTCTTCTGGACTGGAGAGACGCCCTCCTCGGTGCGCGGAAAATAAATCTTGAAAGTGGTTCCACGGCCAGGTTCGCTGTAGGCCATGATGTATCCGTTGCTCTGTTTGATGATTCCGTAAACCATCGACAGGCCTAACCCAGTTCCCTTACCTGTTTCCTTGGTCGTGAAGAACGGCTCAAATATATGGGAGAGCGTTTCGGAGTCCATTCCCATGCCTGTGTCACTTACGGCCAGCATTACGTGTGGCCCAGATTTCGCGCCCAAGTGCTGGCGGCCATAAGTGTCATCCAGGTCTGCGTTGGCCGTCTCGATGACCAGCTTTCCCCCGTTGGGCATTGCGTCCCGCGAATTGACCGCCAGGTTCATGAGCACCTGGCTCAACTGCCCGGGATCCGCTTTGATGCGCCCAAGGCCGGGTTCCAACCGGATCGCAAGCTCGATATCTTCTCCAATCACGCGATGGAGCATCTTTTCAATTTCCATGACCGAAGCATTGAGGTCAATGACTGTTGGTTCGATGACCTGCTTGCGGCTGAATGCGAGTAGCTGCATCGTCAGAGCCGCGGCGCGCTCGGCTGCATGCCGGGTTGCTTCCACGCTCTTGCGCAATCGGTCGGATGTGCCTACTTGTTGATCAAGAATGTCGCTATGGCCGAGGATCACACCCAGGAGATTGTTGAAATCGTGAGCTATTCCACCCGCCAGCCGGCCGATGGCCTCCATTTTTTGCGATTGGAGAAGCTGCCTCTCCAGACTCCGGCGTTCTGTAATGTCTTCAGCGAAGACCTCGAAATAAGCGAGCGAATGGTCTTTTTCCAAGACCGGATGCCCCGTCATTTTGACGACGATAGTCTTCCCGTCTTTTCGTCGCCATTCGGCTTCAACTTCTCGAAAATCCTGTTTCTGCCAATAGTCTCCGACCAGCCGCTGGCGGGCTTCCGGATCGCGATAAATATCTTTTTCCACATTGCACCGCATTAGTTCTTCTTCCGACTCGTAACCCAGCATCTTCACGAGAGCCGGGTTCACCTGCAGGAGCCGTCCGTGCAAGGTGACTCGGTAAATTCCGTGCGGCGCGTCGTGAACCAGGGAGCGAAATTGAGACTCCGATTCCATGAGTTTCTCTTCGACTCGTTTTCGGTCGGTTACGTCTCGGGCGATTGCGGAAGCACCAATGATCGTTCCCTCCGCATCCTTCACGGGAGAAATAGTCACAGAGACGTTTATTCGCTGGCCCCCCTTTCGGACCCGCACCGTTTCATAATGTTGGATCCTCTCGTCCTTCTTGAGCCTTTCCAGGATTTGCGGAATCTCGTCGCGTTGTTCGCTTGGCACCAAAATACTAACTGGATGGCCCACGACTTCGCGCGCCGCGTAGCCATAGATTCTCTCCGCACCGGCATTCCAGCTCACGATCTTCCCATCCAGGGTCTTTCCGACGATTGCGTCGTCAGAAGATTCGACAATGGATGCCAGTTGAGATAGTTCTGCTTCCGCGCGTTTGCGGTCGGTGATGTCGTGTGTAACGGAAAGCATGCATTGCCTCCCGTTCATCTCCACGCGCACGGCGGAAACCTGACCGTAACGGATCTCGCCGGACTTGGTTCTGAATCGGAACTCTTCTCCGCTAACTTGGCCTTCTGCCTCCACCCTCTCAAGAGTTGTCCGGTGCGGCTCAGGTTCCACCCACAGATTCAGTTCGCCGGGCGTCTTTCCAAGCACTTCCTCGGCGCTGTAGCCCGTGAGACGCGTAAACCCTTCATTCACTTCCAGGTATCGGCGGTCGGGGAGACTCCGCAGAGTGATGGCATCTGGACTCGAGTGCACCATCTTCGCGTATTTCTCTTCGGATTGACGCAGCAACGCCTCCGCTTTCTCCCGGTCGGAAATGTCGCGCACGATCCCTGTGAAAATGCGCCTCTTTCCGTGAATATGCTCCCCCAAGGAAACTTCAATCGGGAATTCCGTTCCATTGCGGCGCAGCCCTGTCAGTTTGACTGCCGTCCACGGGATATGCTTCTCCCCTGTCTGCAGGTACCGCCCGACGGCTCTTCGGTGCATCTCTCGAAGGTAATCGGGCATCAGCATCGTCACCTCGCGGCCCATCATTTCGGAATCCGCGTATCCGAAAATCCTTTCGGCCGCTTTGTTGACAAAGAGAATTACGCTTTTTTCGTCTATGGTGATGATAGCGTCCGTGGCTGTCTCGGCGACGACGCGGAAGAGTTGTGCGCGTTGAATGGAATCCTTGCGGGAATCAACTGGTCTTGCGCTCTTGGCGTTCCTTGGTCTCGACATAGCCGTTTAATCACCTGGTCCTTGTCACCGCAGACGCTGCGAATCGGCGCAGTTAGGACGAAGGGGTTTCAACTATTAGCAGCGATGGATACAAATGAATGTAGCATAAGAACTTAGAGTTATATGTCCCAGTGGGTAAGAGTTGACGAAAAGTTAAATGAACGAATCGTTTTTGCATGTAGCTAATCGCTCTTCCAAGAGAGGCCGCCTTGTTGCCGGTGGTAAAGTGGAGGGAGGTGTGTTACCGGCAATTCATGCGCGGCGCAGCATCTTCGCCGCAGCTTGGCGACACCTCAACTATTCAGGATCTGCCGAGTGCCTAAGAACTATCTTGCAGCTGCCATCGAAATCGCCCAGGAAGCAGGGAAAATTCTGATTGAAGAATTGTCGCTCCCCCTCGACATTCGCTACAAAGGGGACGAAGTAGATCTCGTTACACAAGCTGACAAGCGCTCTGAGAGGCTCATCGTCGAGCAGCTCACTAAGCACTTTCCTGATCATGCCATTGCGGCCGAAGAGGGAACGGGACACGAGAGCGCTTCGGCTTCCGAATTCCGCTGGCACGTTGATCCGCTTGACGGCACCACCAACTATGCGCATGGCTATCCCTGTTTCAGCGTTTCCATCGCGCTTGCACAGCGAGAGAGGCTGCTCGCTGCCGTCATCTTCAATCCTTTCTACAACGAACTATTCACGGCTGAGCGCGGCGAAGGCGCCGCGTTCAACGGCAAGAAAGTTCACGTCTCCAAGGTCGGCACGCTTTCGACCAGCCTCCTCTGCACCGGCTTTCCCGTGCGCAACCGTAAAGCGAGCGCGAATCTGCAGTACTACGGCGATTTCACCCAGCGCTCTCACGGAGTGCGCCGTGATGGCTCTGCCGCCTTGGATCTTGCCTCCGTGGCGTGCGGCCGCTTCGACGGATTCTGGGAATTCGGCCTTGCGAAATGGGATACTGCCGCAGGCGTTCTGTTGGTTGAAGAAGCCGGTGGCAAAGTTACGGATTTCGCGGGCAATCCTTACCAGCTCGGAGGCCCCGTCATCCTCGCCACTAATGGGCTGATCCACGAAGAGATACGCGCAGTGGCGCTGGAAATCTCCCGTCGGCCTCTGGCAAGTGGCTGAACAGACCCGTTTGTGTTTCATCCGTTTGCTCTGCGTCGTAGAATGTCGGCTGTGGCGAAAAGCAAAACCAAGAGGCCCGTCAACCCCCCAATTAACGCTCGACCAAACGAGCGATCCAGCGGAAACGACAATCGTTTTGCGGAAGCGGCCGCTCGCCTGACAGAAATTGGAAGAGACTTCTATGCGCGCGGCTGGGTGTTAGGAACGAGCGGAAACTTCAGCGGGGTGACTTCCCGCGAGCCGCTGCGCCTGGTGATCACTTCGACAGGGTTAGACAAGGGAAGCCTCACGCCTGCACAGTTTCTGGAGATAGATGAAGCGGCTGACGTCGTGCGCGGCAATGGCCGCCCATCCGCGGAGGCGCTGCTGCATATCGCCATCGCGCGAGGCGTGGACGCCGGCGCGGTCTTGCACACGCATTCCGTTTTCAGCACGGTCCTTTCGGGCTCGCATTCCGCGCAGGGCGGTATCGCACTGGAAGGATTTGAAATGCTCAAAGGGCTCGAAGGTGTGCGAACACACAAGCACCGCGAGTGGTTGCCCATTCTGGAGAATTCACAGGACATGATTGAACTGGGTGAACGCGTTTCGAAAACGCTGCGCGAAAGTCCCGGCATCCACGGTTTCCTTTTAAAGGAGCATGGGCTTTATACTTGGGGTGCGGGCTTGCAGGAAGCCAAGCGCCATGTTGAAATTCTGGAGTTCCTGATGGAAGTTCTGGTTCGCTCAGACGCCGCGCGGAGCGCGTGATTTCCGCGCTGGCCGAAGTTGGAGTTGATTACCGTGGCTGTCCTTCGAATCCCCGATCAAAACCGTTCGCTCGGCGAACACGGCGAAGTGCGCGATTACCTCGCCGGGATTGGCATTGACTACGAACGCTGGGAATCTCCGGCGGACCTCCCTTCGGATGCTTCCGCGGAGCAAGTCTTGAGCGCCTACAGCGGGCAAGTCGAAAAGCTCAAGCGCGAAGGCGGCTATGTCACCGCGGACGTGATCGACGTCGATGCGAATACTCCCGGGCTGGAAGCTATGCTCGCCAAGTTCAACATAGAGCATACGCACGATGAGGACGAAGTCCGTTACATTGTGGCCGGGCGTGGGTTGTTCCACATCCATCCGCAGCAAGGCCCGGTTGTCGCGATTGAGGTGGAAGCTGGCGACTTGATTCGTGTTCCGCGCGGCACGCTTCATTGGTTCGATCTCTGCGGAGACCGCCGCATTCGCGCGATTCGTTTGTTCCAGGACAAGTCCGGCTGGATGCCCCACTACACCAGCAGCGGCGTGGACCGAAATTACGAACCTGTTTGTCTGGGGCCCAGATACATTCCGCCGCAAACCGCGGCCAAGTAACTGGCGTGCCCCTGACCGACGAACCGCAGATTCGCGTCATTCTTCTCGACATCGAAGGCACCACCACCCCCATCAATTTCGTTTATCAAACGCTCTTTCCATACGCCAGCCGAAAGCTGAAATCTTTTCTTAGGGAACGACGACAAGATACCGAGATTCGCGCGCTGCTTAAAGATTTGCGCGCGCAACACGAACTCGATGAGCGCGCCGGCTTGCAGCCTCCTGCGTGGCCTGGAGCGGAGGAACCACAACTGCGCTCGATCATCGCCTACGGCCAATGGCTGATCGCGCGTGACAGCAAGTGCACGCCGCTGAAATCGCTTCAGGGGAAAATCTGGCAGCAGGGGTTTGCGAGTGGGGAATTGCGCGGTGAAGTGTATCCAGACGTGCCCATTGCTTTCGAGCGATGGCGACGGCAGAAGAGAATAATTTGCATATACTCATCCGGCAGTGTCCTGGCGCAACAACTTCTATTCCGGACGACAGACTCTGGTGACCTGACATCCTATATCACTGCTTTTTTCGACACGCGCGTGGGAGCCAAGTCCGAAATGGCAAGCTACAAGAAAATCGCTGCTTCGCTTTCGCATGTGCCGCAGCAATTTCTGTTCATTTCCGATGCCGTGAAGGAAGTCGAAGCGGCGCAATCCGCGGGAATGCAAGTGCTCCTTTGCGAGCGCAATAGCAGCGCCTCGTCGCCGGCAACCACAGGCGCCGTTATCTCCAACTTCGACAGCGTTCTTGTCGATTAGTTAGTCGTGGGCCGCGTTCCCGGAGTTCTGAATCCTTGCGGAGCGTATTCAGAACTCTTCGCGAGGCTCGGACTGCGAGGAAATTCAAAGGCACCGCTCCTCAATTCTGAGAATGGAATGCTGAGCGAGTGTTGTCGCTTTAGAAATTCAGTACGATTGATCTATAGCCAGTCCAAGGTTTGGGCGAGAGCATGTCCAGAAGAGATTCCATCGCCTGACAGGACAGTTTGTCCGGACGGAGGCCATCGTATTGAGAAAAATGAGTTTCCTGGCCCTGCTCGCTTGGGTGCTAATCCCTTCGACTCCGGGATATGCCCAAGATCAACCATCGCTGGGTGACGTGGCGCGCCAAGCCCGCAAGGACAAGGAAAAGAACGCCGCGCAACCGAATAGGGTGATTACCGATGACAATCTTCCTTCGAGCAAGCCTCTCGGAGGGTTGGGCGACCTTGGCAGTTCGAAGAACGCGGGTGACGGAAACGCCATGGCCAGAGGCTCGGAGGCCTTAGACCGGGCCGAGACAGCTTTGAACAAGCTGGATCCCCTGGACCGTGCGACGCTTGCCAAAGCCGCCCTGCTCGACAACGACGTGGATTTTCCGAACCGCCCGCGATGGGAGGATAAATTATATTCGGCAAAGGAACAGTACGTTTCTCATGGCCGCGAACTCTTCCAGCAGATGAGACAGATTATGGCGGACGTGCGGTCTCTGCAATCTTCGCAGGGTGGCCAGAGAAAATTGAGTTCCGACGATCCTCGCGCACAAGAATTGCTGAGAAGACTTCAGGAGATCGTCCAGGATGCGGTCCGCACCGAAAATGCCTATCAATCGGTTGTCATGGAGGGTTGGGACCTGGCCAAACAGGCAAAGCATTAGTTCGGCGGATTATCCCGAATACTGGCTGTAAGGTTTTACTTGGCTTGCCATTCCGCGTAGAGTTTCGTAATCGCCGGGCCGATCGTGAATCCCCAAGCAAAGATAGGAAAGTTCTTAAATTTATCGGGCACTGCGTAGCGGTGCTGCGCTTCTTCAGCCGGAACGCCCGCCTTGTACATTTTCTCTGCTTGCCCGGCAATGTCATCAAACACTTCGCGGAGCGAAGCGACGCCTTCTTGGCCGCAAATCTGGCCGTGGCCCGGAACAAAAAGCGTGTCCTGATCAAATGCGGCGAATTTCTTTAGCGTGTCTCGCCAGCCCGAAATTGTAGCCTTCTCGTCGAAGCACACAGGGTACCAGCCACTGAAGAGCAGGTCGCCGGTGTAGACCACGTTTTGGTTTGGAACCCGCACGATCATGTCCGTTCCGGAATGTCCGGGATAAGACTCGAGCACCGCCATCAGGCCTCCGAGGTCGATGGACATCGGCAGTTTTGCAGGATCAATCGGACGATTCGGCAATCCAAGCACGGTCGCATTTGCAGCTTGGTAGACTCCCGTCACCGCGTTCAGATCGCTCTGGGCGTGTTGCCGCTCCACATCGGACTTGGCTTCTTTGACGCGCTTCTCAAAAGGTCCCAAGGCCGCTTCTTTGTCCACGCCCTGCAGCGGGACATAGCTATCCATGATGCGTTTCGCTGCGGTCGCATGCGCCCACAGCTGCACTCCGTTTGCCCCGTAAAACGAATTTCCCATCGAGTGGTCGAAGTGATAATGCGTGTCCAGAGCGCCCTTCACGGGCACCTGGCTGACCATCCGTAGCGCGTCCATCTGGAACAAAGCGCCCGCCGGCGTTGTGAATCCTTCGATCAGCAGCGCGCTGTCTTTTCCGGCCAGGAAACCCCCATTGCAAATTGTGGTCATGCCCTTCGACGGATCGGAAATTGTGGCGTAAAGCCCGCTCCCAACCTTCCGCACCGAGGCGAAGCCTTTGTCCATAAGTGGAGTCTGCGAGACGCGTGAGTCGCTTGCCAGCTCCGCCGCCAAGGTTGGCAAGGGAATCAGCTTCGCCACAGCATAAAACGCCCCAAAACACGAGGTCTTGGCGAGAAAACGTCGCCTCGAAAACCCGGCCGAATGAACCGATTGGTAATCACTTCCGGCGCCATCCATCTCGCCTCCTTTTCTGGTGAAGTCGAGCATGACTCCTCCGATCGAATCGAGTTGCATTTGTGATGGCTCCCCTTAAGAGGAAATTATTCTAGCAGACCGCTAAAAGGAAGCCGGTTTCTTATTTTTCGAGCCACACCGGCCGCCAAAGAGCTTGCCTTTCACAACACGGCCCCCCGGATGCGATGGAAATAGGCAGTCTTCTTTCCGTACCATGAAGCATGTCAGCGAGAACTCTTTCCTGAGTTAATTCCTCCAGAGTCCATCGCTCCTTGAGGGAGGCGCGTCAACATGATCAAAATCAGGGGAACGGTGGCATTGGCAATCGGGCTGTTTCTTGCCCCATCCTGGCAGGCCCAGGAGAACTGGCGGAATGACTGCATTCGGCGGTGTATCTCTCAGCCGACGCAAGGAGATCCGGAAATGCAGAGGCAGGAAATCGTCAGCCTCGAAAGAGAAGCCGGGCGCGCCATTCAATTGGGCAGCGGTACTTTCTTTCATCGCATTTACAGTGATGACTTCACTGGCGCGCTTTCTCATGGCCAGCTCATCAACAAGGAGCAGTGGATTGCGACGATCGAGTCTCCCCTTGTCAAGCGCGAATCGTTCATTGTCTCGGATATTAAAGTCCGGGTTTTTCAGGAGACCGCGGTCGCCACTTGTCTGTGGTCCACACGCTTCATTTTCAAAGGCCAGCACCTCAGCACCCAGTTCCGTACGATACACGTTTATGTCAACACGCCCAATGGCTGGCATGTGGTCTCTGGCCAGACAACCAACCTGCCTCCGGACGTACAGCAGGTGCTGTAGCTAGAGCGCGCATCGCGTTGACGCCCCCTGTAGCGGATGTTACGCTCGCCGTTCGCTTTTCCAAACGCATGCGCGCCGTCGACCTGATCCGCAAGAAACGTGATTCCGGGGAACTTTCCCGCGAAGAAATTAATTTTCTCGTTTCCGGCTATACGCGCGGCGACATTCCTGATTACCAGATGGCCGCGTGGCTGATGGCGGTGTGGATCCGCGGCATGAACCGCTCCGAGCTCGCGGCGCTCACCGAAGTGATGCTGCACTCCGGAGAAGTCCTCAACCATTCCGAAATCCTCGGCAAAAAAGTGGACAAGCACTCCACCGGAGGCATTGGCGACAAAACCTCTCTTATCCTCGCTCCCATCGTGGCAGCCGGCGGCCTGACCGTTCCTATGATCAGCGGCCGCGGCCTCGGCCACACCGGCGGCACACTGGACAAGCTGGAAGCGATTCCCGGCTTCAATGTCAATCTTCCGCTCGGCGAATTTCGCCGCGTCCTCCGCCAATGCGGCATGGGCCTGATTGGGCAGACCGCAGAGATTGCTCCCGCGGACAAGAAAATCTACGCGCTCCGCGACGTTACTTCGACCGTCGAGAATATCGGCCTCATCTGCGCCTCCATTATGAGCAAGAAACTTGCCGAAGGGATCGACGCGCTGGTCCTCGACGTGAAGACAGGTTCCGGCGCCTTCATGAAGAAAGAGGAAGATTCGATCCGCCTCGCGGAAGTCATGGTTGAAACAGGCCAGCGCATGGGCAAGAAAGTCGTCGCGCTGATCACCGGCATGGATCAGCCGCTGGGCCGCATGGCGGGCCATTCGAATGAGGTCGTCGAATCCATCGAAGTCCTCAGAGGACGCGGCCCAGCCGATCTCCGCGACTTGAGCCTCGACCTCTCCTCGTGGATGTTTTATCTCGGCGAGAGAACGAAGACCGTCGAGGAGGGCCGCCGTCTCGCTGAAACCATGATCGCCACCGGCCAGGCACTCGAGAAATTCCGGCAAGGGGTTCGCCTGCAAGGCGGCGATGAACGCATCATTGATGAGCCGGAGCGCCTGCCCATCGCGCGTCTGAATTATCATGTAGCGAGTTCCGGGAGCGGTTTCATCACCGGCACCAACTGCGAGGGGTTCGGCATCGCGCTCGCCATGCTTGGCGGCGGCCGCGAAAAGAAAGAAGACAAGATCGATCATGGTGTAGGTTTGGAATTCCACAAGCGCATCGGCGATCGCGTGGAAGGCGGCGAACCGCTGGCCACGATTCATTACAATAGCGACGCCAAACTTGCCGAAGCGAAAACTCTCATTGCTAGCAGCTATTTCGTTGGCGACGAAGCGCCACAGGAAAAACGGCCACTGGTGCGCCGGATCGTCGGCGCTTAGAACGATTGCGGAGGATGGTTCATGGGAAGATGGACGGGCGTGCTCGGCATGGCCGTGATTCTCGGGTTGGCATGGCTATTCTCCACAAATCGAAGCGCAATTAAGCTCAAGACCATCGCCTGGGGCCTCGGCCTTCAGCTGGCGCTTGGTTTCTTCGTTTTGCGTTCCAGCATGGGCAGTTCTGTGTTTGGATTCCTTGGCGCCGGCGCGAACAAGCTGCTGAGCTTTTCCTACGCGGGGTCCACGTTTGTTTTCGGCGACCTCGGCCTGCCCAAGGAACTCTCCCGTCTTGGCTTTTCGTTTGCCTTCCAGGTGTTGCCCACGATCATTTTTATTGCCGCGTTCTTCGCGGTTCTGTATCACCTCGGTGTGATGCAACTCATCATCCGGGCAGCGGCTTGGATCATGACTCGCGTGATGGGCGCCAGCGGCGCGGAATCCCTTAACGTTGCCGCCAGCATCTTCATGGGCCAGACCGAAGCCCCACTCACCATTCGCCCCTTTCTTCCCAAGCTCACCAAGTCCGAACTCATGGTGGTCATGACCAGCGGGATGGCGCACATTTCTGGCGGCATGATGGCGGGGTACATCCAGGTTGGCGGCGCCGACCCCAAGAATCTTCTGACCGCGGTCATCATGACCGCGCCGGGAACGCTGCTCATGGCCAAGATGCTAGTCCCTGAAACGGAGCAGCCCCTCACCACCGGCCGTGTGGAAATGCCGCCCATGGAAAAAGAAACCAATCTTCTGGGCGCCATCGCTCGGGGCACCAGTGACGGCTTGCATCTCGCGCTCAATGTAGGCGCCATGCTGATCACCTTCATCGCCTTGCTGGCGCTGCTCAACGCCATCATGGGCGGCGTTCACAACTGGCCGCACATGGCCTGGTTCCCGGAAAGCCTGCAAACTGTTTTTGGATGGATGTTCGCGCCTGTTGCCTGGCTGATTGGTGTGCCCTGGCATGACGCCGCTAAAATTGGCAACCTGCTCGGGACCCGCATGGTGATCAATGAATTTGTCGCGTTTAGCCAGCTTGGTCCCATGAAGGGCATGCTCGATCCCCGCACTTTTGCGATCGCCACCTTCGCTCTCTGTGGCTTCGCCAACTTCAGCTCCATCGGTATTCAGATCGGCGGCATCGGCGCGCTTGCACCGGAGCAGCGCAGCCAACTCGCAAGATTCGGCATCCGCGCCATGCTCGCAGGTACCATGGCAAACTTGATGTCGGCTTCCATCGTGGGGATTCTTTCGTGAGCGCGAAAAAAAGCTCCAGGACCAAAACGCCAAGAAAGGCTTCGCCCCGCACAAGTCTTGTTCCGACTGGCGCCCGCGGTGTGGCGGACGGCGAGTTCGAACGCGCGGGCAATGCGGCTGACTTCATTTTTTCTCAAACATCTCTCCGGCCTCGGATTGCGCTCGTTCTTGGTTCCGGGCTTGGCGCATTCGCCGACGGGTTTGCAGGCACCACGAAAATTCCATACGCAAAGATTCCGCATTTTCCCCAATCGACCGCTATTGGCCATGCTGGGAAGCTCGTCATCGGGAAAGTGGGTGCCATTCCCGTCGCCGGTATGCAGGGTCGCGTTCATCTTTACGAGGGATATTCCGCGAAGGTTGTTGCGTTTCCCATCCGCGTCTTCGCGCGCATGGGCGTGAAGGCGTTGATCCTAACCAACGCCGCTGGTGGCATCAAAAGGGAATTCTCCCAGGGCCGGCTCGTGGTCATCAGCGATCACATCAATTTGCAGGGCGTCAACCCGCTCACGGGCCCGAACGACGAACGCTTTGGCCTGCGTTTTCACGACATGACCGCGGCATACGACAAGCGCTTCCGCGAAATGACTGTCGACGAGGCAAACCGCCTGGGCCTTGGAATGTACGAGGGGGTGTATGCGGCGCTCCTCGGGCCGAGCTACGAGACGCCCGCGGAGATCCGCTATTTGCGCGCAATTGGTGCGGACCTCGTCGGCATGTCCACGGTTCCGGAAGTGATCGCCGCACGGCACAGCGGCATTCGCGTGCTGGGCATTTCCTGCGTGACGAATGCCGCGGCAGGAATCCTCGATCAGCCGCTCAACCATCTGGAAGTGCTGGAGACAGCCGAGCGCGTCAAGGGTCAATTCATCGGCTTGTTGAAAGCGGTCATTCCGCGAATTGCAGAGGCTGTCGCATAGAATTCTCCGGTGCACCGGGAGGCATATGCGTGAGCGAAAATGAAACCCTGATTTCTGCAGCGAGGCAGGCGAGAGAAAATGCGCATGCTCCGTACTCGAATTTCCGCGTGGGTGCGGCGCTCCGCGCCACTTCCGGAAGAATCTTCGGTGGATGCAACGTCGAGAACGCCACTTATGGCCTCACCGTTTGCGCCGAACGCGTCGCCATTCTCAAAGCCATCAGCGAAGGCGAGCGCGGCTTCAACGCCATTTCCGTCGTGACGGACACCGACACTCTTACACCTCCCTGCGGCGCCTGCCGCCAGTTGATCTGGGAATTCTGCGGCGATGTTCCCGTAATACTGGCGAACCTCAAGGGCAAGACCGAGACCATTTGGATGAAAGATCTCTTTCCCAAACCCTTCGATTCCTCCAATCTATAAGGAAGAGGAAACTCGAAGATGAAGTTCCAAAACTCGTTCTGGCGAAGTTCAGGTGTCCTCGCCGTTCTTGTCCTGGAGTCCCTTCCCCTTCAACCCCTTGTTGCGGCGCAGTCGCCGGCAAAGCACAAGCACGCTCAGAGACCGACGAAACAAAAGTCAGTTGCAGAACCCATCTGGGATTTGGTCATCACAGGCGGTATGGTCGTAACGATGGATAGGCCGCACCGGATTTTTGATAAGGGAATAATAGTCGCGCAAGGCGACCTAATCGTAGCTGTCGAGCCGTCCACTCGAGCAGCCATCGAACAATATGTGCATGCGGCGAAGCAGTTAATCGACGCGAAGGGGAAGCTCGTACTTCCGGGATTCATCAACGGCCACACGCACGCAGCCATGACCTTGCTTCGCGGCCTGAAAGACGACGTGACCCTGGAAGAATGGCTGACGAAATCGATCTTCCCCGCCGAAGCAAAAAACGTGAACGAGGAGTTTGTGCGCTGGGGCACGCGGCTCGCCGCAGCGGAGTTAATCCGCGGCGGCGTCACCACTTTCGCGGACATGTATTACTTTGAGGACGCCGTCGCTGAAGAAACGAAAGCCGCCGGAATGCGCGGAGCGCTGGGCGAGACCATCCTCGATTTTCCCGCCCCAGACAACAAGACCAACGACGCAATGCTCGAATATACGGAGAAATTTCTGAAGCGCTGGCAGGGCGACTCGCTGATCCACGCCGCCGTTGCGCCCCATTCGATCTACACCGATTCCGAGAAAACATTGAAGGATTCTGCCGCGCTCGCAAGGAAGTACAACGCTCCTATCCTCATTCACGTGGGAGAGACTAAGAAAGAATTGAACGATAGCCGCGAGAAAAATGGCACCACGCCCGTGCAGTATCTCGACAAACTTGGAATTCTCGGGCCAGATGTGCTCGCGGCGCATTGCGTCTGGGTCGACCAGACGGACCGCAAGGTCCTGGCGCAACGGCAAGTCGGCTGCGTCCACAATCCTTCCAGCAACATGATGCTGGCGAGCGGCGTTGCTCCCGTTCTCGAAGAGCGCGCCGCAGGCATTGCCGTCGGCCTTGGCACCGATGGCCCAGCCGGAAGCAACAATGATTTGAACTTGATGGAAGAAATGGACCTGGCCGCGAAGCTCCAGAAGATCACCAAAATGGACCCACGAGCGCTAAGCGCGCAAGCAGTTGTCGAAATGGCCACCATTGAAGGAGCGCGGGCCTTGCACATGGACAAAGAAATCGGCTCGCTTGAAACGGGAAAGAAGGCGGATTTGATTCTTATCGGGCTGGACGCGCCAAATGCCGTGCCGATGTACGACGTCTACGCGCAATTGGCCTACACATTGAAGGGCAGTGACGTCGAGACGGTAATTATAGGTGGCCGCGTAGTCATGCGTGACAAGAAGCTCCTCACCGTGGACGAACCCGCGGCGATTGCCAAGGCCAGGGAGTTCAGGATCAAAATTGAGGCTTCGTTGAAGTAAGATAGCAGGAGTTACTCATGCAAAAGAAGTTCGATCCCTCAGGACTTTGCGTAGCAAACTCCACAGCGGAATCGTCTTTCCCTCTTTAGTTCCGTTACATGAACGATTTGCCCACGCACAAAGATGGCCTGTGTGCCTGGCGAAAACGGGGCAGCCACTTCAATCTCAGCTTTCGCGGCATATTCCTTCCTGCTTTTGAAGCACAGTCCGCCCCGGGACATATCCTCGCACGTCACGATATCTTCGCCGAACGTGTAACTCCGGATGCATGCCTTGAAATTCACCTTCGTGCGCACATGCTTGCGCCTGTTTTCGACTCGCGGTGCTGTTTGCAGTGCTGGCGCTGGATCCGCTGGCGCGGGCGGGGGAACCCTGCCGGGCTTCCCTCTTTCTTCAGATTCCAGTGTGGCCGTTTCCAACGCAACCGGTTCCTCGCCCGCGTCGTCAATCGGCCGCCTCCAGTACGTTGACGCCCCGCAGTTCTTGCAGGTGCGAACAATTCCTTCGTTGACGCGGTAAACGTCCGATTCCAGATCGCTCTGTTGCACCATCTCGCGGGTTTTGCAGCCACTGCACTGCAGCATCACGAGGCTGGCCTTTTTCTCGGAGTCCGTCATGCTGGGGAATTGGATGTCCCACAGGTCCGTCTCGGGGTTCAGGAAGGCCACGCCGTAGGTGTAGGTTTTGCCTTGAGCGCCGAGATTGCCCACGACGCGAACCTCGGCTTCTTTGTTGGTGTCAAGCCTGCGGAGGATTAGTTCTTGTTCCGCGGAGAGTGCATATTGCGAAACGATACCTGCTCCGTGGCGGCTGAGCAGGACCGTCTTGGTCTGCTCGGAGAACGTCTTGCCCTCGATGTCGCTGCCCACCAACAGAATTGCGATCTCTCTCGCAATTCGGCCACTGCGACGCATGCCTTCTGGAGGCATTTCCACCCCGCGCTTCCACGATGGTACTTGGATTTCTTGAGCCAAGGCACTCATTTTCAAACACGCCCTGTTTATTTGCTCAATAGTCTACAGTTGGCCTAAACCCATGGTGCAAATCATGCGCTGGACGCATATCCGAACAGCATGAAAAATGAACAATCTTTCATGCCGGGGATAACCGCATTCGCGGTAGAATGCGCCTTCATTTTGTCAAAGGGGGAAAGCCAGGGATCAGGAGCGACGGCGAGCGCCAAGGTTCTCATTTATTGCTTCGGCGGAAGTACTGTCGGAAAGCGTTTGACGCGCGCTTGACCGCGTGCATCAGCGCCAACAGCTGCTACCTGGCTACGATTAATCCTTTCATGGACGGGACTGCCGTCCACTTAAAGATTCTCACGGAAACACATGTGTTCGAAGCGCCCGCGACGATCGTCTATTCACCTACCCATCTCGGGATGGGATTGATGTTTGGACATCTCCTGCCAAAATCTCAGGATGTGCTGCAAAACTGGCTTCCCGCAAGCTAAGAGCAGCGGGCATTCACTCCGACAACGACTGGCCAAAGGGACTCCTTGCTGTCGCAAGGAATCGCCCAGCTATTCCTTATCAGACTTGCGGACCGCCGGTTTGCGCTTGTCCTGAACCGCCCCAGCATCTTTTGCCACGGGCATTGACAAATCGCGCACCGCAGCCAGTTGGGCGGTTGCTCCCGAACCAGCATTTTGAGTCTTGGCCTGGTACGAAGCCAATGCCTGCGCCGGCTTCGCTTTGGGCGTCACTGGCGTTCGCGCAGCAACCTCCCACGGGTCTGTGCCATCGAAATGATCGGGATTCACTTCCGATTGTGCCTTGCAGGCCGGGGAGAACAACAGTAAGCCCCCGAAACCTACCAGCAGGACCGGTAACTTTAACAAACTAAACGGTTTCACAGGTGCCTCCAATTCAGCTTGCTCCCACAAACCCAGGGGTTGCGGCTCCAGAGAGGAGTCTATGGAATACAATTCTCTGAATTGAGCTGATTCTCTCGTTCGCTTCAGGTGGAGTCGATAGACCGGCGGTACCATCGTGTATCCGGTTCGCCAACATCAAAAACCGGAAGACTAGGGGTATAGAATCTATAGCAATACCGGTCCCGCGGAGTTACAATGCCCTTGTCGCTCCCACCCCGACATCCATTCACATAATTCCCACAGCTCGGTCGGGTGTCCAATGGAAGCAGTCTCGCGTCGTGTCGAAGAACGCTCTCCTCTTTCCGTACGCGTGGATCTCTGTAGCCTTGACGTTCGCCATCGTACCCACGAGGGCCTGACGGACAACGTGAGCACCCATGGCGCGCGTGTGGTTTCGAACAATCCCCTCCGGCTCAATGAGCGGCTGAACCTGTGGTCGTTGCCGGGGGATTTCCGGGCTCGGGCCCGTGTCGTTTATTGTGAGCCTCTGGGGCACAATTCCTTCGCCATTGGTCTGCAGCTGCTCGCCACTACTGGTCATTGGAAATAGCTCTCCAACAACGAGCTTTAAGTGGCCGTTCTTTCAGAAGAAATCCTTGAAAATTAGCGCGAAAGTGCCAATAGTGATTCGTTGAGCTTGGTCAAGTCAGAGTCGAGACGGTAGTAGCCCGGCCGCCAGCCTGCGGGCGCTTCACCGGTAGGAAGGTTGAGCACCGCAAAATCTTTGGCCGCTCCCTGCTCGCTCCCCAACTTTGGGAACTGATCTCCTACGTACGTGGCAGGGTGCTGGCTCACTACTCTTTCACACTCATGGATGGATAGGACAGCGCGAAGCATGCCTTGATTCTTGGCGTGAGGTTGGCAAAAGTAAAGGGTAGGCATACTTGGGAATCATCGGTCAATCTGTGGAAAACACGAATAGTACTTTCGACCCACGGCCCGACGTTCATTAGAGGACGCTCATAAGCGTCCCCGCACACATAATCAACCATGTTTTCAAAGACTTACAAAGATTTTCTGTGTTTTCTCACGCTGTGCACGGTAACCAAATAGAAGCTTCCGAAAATTAATCCCGTCGCAGTGATTAATTCCATGGCCTCAGTTCGGAGCGGACTCCGAAGTAGACGGCGGCACATTGTCTGCCGAAAACCGGTTCGGTCTGGGACGATATCCGTTCCTCGTCCGGACGTGATACTTCTTCAAGCGGTCGCCTACGAGTTGTA
>MNEA01000123.1 GCA_001917435.1 Acidobacteria bacterium 13_2_20CM_2_57_6 | reverse complement strand
GCCGAAAGTGCAAGCCGAATACTCCAAGCCGTCGCTCCGGGAGATTGTTAGCCTTTGCGGTTTTGCCCGGGAACCTCCCTTCTGACTTAGACAGTCCTCCCCTCCCGCTCCTTCTTTCATGATATTCGATATGACGATATTGACGTTCGTACGCGTGGTGTTGAGCTTGGTAGGAATCCTTTTTGGATTCGTCGTCGTGGGCGGGTTCCTGACCGCGAAAACGACGCGACGGCTGGACCGCGCTTTTTCTTGCGACCACGGTTTGACGAGCGTGACCGGATTCCTGTTTCCGTTCCACAGATTTTTGCCTTCCCACGCCCTCTTTCATCTGGCCGGTCCATGGCGCCGCACTTATGTCATCGGTGCCGTCATCGCTCTCTATCTTAACGTTTTCGTTTTGATCGCCCAGTTTTTTATGAACATTCCCGGGCTCAAGGCCCTGGCGCCCACCCTTCAGAACCGCCGTTTCTCGGGACGCAGGTCATGGTCATGTTGATTTTCATTGTCCTAGGGGTGCTCGCGGCCAAGCGCTTCCCCGCGGAAGCGGTCCACGCAGTCTGAGCGCCGTCTTTGGTTTTGGAGGATTTGCTTGTATCCTCCTGGTCAGGCGAAGCATCAATTCATCCATCCCGCGGGAGTCGAAAACAGCGAACCTCGATTCCGGGGAAAGGTCTCACTGTCGGAGCAAACCATGAACACGATTACGAAACGCAAACTCTGGATAGGAGGAGCGCTCTGCTTGGTCGTCGCCGGCCTGATTGTCGGGGCAATGCGCCCAAAGCGGGTATCGGGGGCGCCCAGTGCTTCGCCAGACGTTGAGGTCGTGCAAGTCGAGCAGAAAGACGTTCCTATTTTTGGCGAGTGGATCGGCACGATCGACGGTTTCACAAATGCCGACGTCAGGGCGCAGGTCACGGGCTACCTACTGCGACAGGGTTACCAGGAAGGCAGATTCGTCAAGAAGGGTCAACTACTCTTCGAGATTGACCCGCGGCCCTTTCAGGCGGCGCTGGACCAAGCCGAAGGGCAGTTGGCGCAGGCCAAGGCCATACTTGCCAACGCCCAGGCAGTGCAAGGCAGGACCGAACTGGACGTCAACCGCTACACCCCTCTGGCCAAAGAGCAAGCCGCCAGCCAGCAGGATCTCGATAACGCCGTCCAGAACAACATGGCGGCAAAGGCAACGGTGGCCACGGCCCAAGCTCAAATTAAGACGGCTGAGGCTGCCGTTGAAACGGCCAAGATCAACCTCGATTTTACCCGCCTCATTGCGCCCATCGACGGCATCGCCGGGCAGGCACAGCTGCAGGTGGGTGCCTTGGTCAACCCGAACAGCGGGCCGGTGACCTCCGTGTACACCCTCGACCCTATCAAGGTTTATTTTACCGTGAGCGAGAGGGAGTATCTCGATTGGAACAAACGGTTCCCGACGGAGACGACTCGGCAAGCGGCGGACAAGAGTCTGCGCCTCGAACTAATTTTGGCCGACGGCTCTCCCTATTTACATGAAGGCACATTCTACTTTGCGGACCGCCAGGTGAATCAAAGCACAGGTGCGATTCGCATTGCCGCGCTGTTTCCGAATCCTGGGAATATTCTGCGCCCAGGTGGCTACGGCAAAGTTCGGACAGCTGTCCGCGTCCAGAAAGACGCGCTGCTTGTCCCGCAGCGCTCGGTGTCGGAGTTGCAAGGCGGCTATCAAGTGGCGGTTGTGGACGGCGAGAACAAAGTGAACATCCGTACGGTAACAGTCGGCGATCGTGCGGGCACGGAGTGGATTGTTGCGAAAGGGCTAAAGCAGGGCGAACGCGTGGTCGTCGAGGGAGTGCAGAAGGTACGTCCCGGCATGCAGGTGAACCCCAAGCCATTCACCGTGGAAAGTAAGGAAAGGTAACCCGATGTCAAAGTTCTTTATCAACCGTCCCATCGTGGCCATGGTCATTTCTATCGTTATGGTGATTGTAGGCACCATCACGATCCTTAGTCTGCCGGTCGCGCAATTTCCCAACATTGCTCCCCCGGAAATTCAAGTACTGGCCACCTACGTCGGTGCGGACGCGCAAACCCTCGAGCAGGCGGTCGCCACTCCCATTGAACAGCAGATGAGCGGCGTGGACAACATGAACTATATGTATTCGCTGAATGCCACGGGCAACTCGAACACGACACTGATCGTGGACTTCGATGTGAAAACCGATCCGAACACCGATTTGATTCTCACCCAGGCACGGGAGACGCAAGCTGCCTCGCAACTCCCCGCTGATGTCAACAACTACGGAATTACCGTCCGAAAGTCGGTAAGTGCTCCTCTCATGTTAGTTGCCTTGTACTCGCCGCATGGAACGTACGATGCCAAGTTTCTGGCGAATTACGCGTACATCAATATCACCGATCCGATCACGCGCGCGCCCGGCATCGGCAACGTTCAGGTATTCGGAGCGGGCCAATACGCGATGCGGCTGTGGGTAAAACCCGACCAATTGGCGAAGCTGGGCATCACTGTCCCCGAGATCGTCAGTGCCATTCAGGCGCAGAATACGGTGAACCCGGCCGGAAAAGCGGGCGGGGAACCGGCGCCGAAGGGCCAGGAATTTACTTACTCGGTTCTCGCGCAAGGCCGTCTTGCGTCGCCCGAAGAATTCGGACAGATCGTGGTGCGGGAGACGCCCGACGGCGGGACCGTCCGGGTACGGGACGTTGCTCGGATCGAATTGGGTTCCCAGGACTACAGCGTTCTTGGCCGACTCAACGGACAACCGAGCGCGATTATCGCGACATATCAGTTGCCAGGTTCCAACGCCGTCGACGCAGCCGCAAACGTCAAGAAGCTAATGGCCCAGATGAAACAGCGGTTTCCGGAGGACATAGATTATGTCGTAGCGCTCGACCAGACTCGCGCGGTCACGGAAGGCATCAAGGAAATTGTTAAAACCCTTCTGATAGCCCTGGCGCTCGTGATCCTGGTGGTCTACCTGTTCCTGCAGGGCTGGCGCGCCACGCTTATTCCGCTCCTTGCGGTGCCCGTTTCGCTCGTCGGCACGTTTGTGCTTTTCCCGGTGTTCGGTTTTTCCATCAATACGCTCTCTCTCTTTGGGCTTGTGCTAGCGATCGGCCTCGTGGTGGACGACGCGATTGTTGTGGTTGAAGGCGTGGAACGGCACATCGAGGAGGGCCTCACACCCAAGAAGGCGGCTTTGAAAGCAATGGAAGAACTCTCCGGTCCTGTCGTCGGCATCGCGCTGGTTCTCTCAGCGGTCTTTGTGCCGACAGCCTTCATCCCCGGCATCACCGGCCGGCTCTACCAGCAGTTCGCCGTCACCGTCGCGATTTCGGTGCTGCTCTCGGCGTTCAACGCGCTTACGCTCAGTCCCGCGCTTGCCGCACTACTTCTCCGGCCACGGGCGCCGAGCCGAGGATTGCTGCGAAGATTTTTCGATTGGTTTAACCGCTCGTTCGCGCGTGCCACCGAGGGCTATGTCCGTTGGAGCGCGGTACTCATCCGCAAGACCGCCGTCGTAGTCGTTCTGCTCGTGGCCTTTGGCTTGGCGGGTGGCTTTTTTGCCAACCGAGTGCCGTCGAGTTTCCTTCCAGACGAAGATCAAGGCTATGCGTTCGTCAATCTCCAGCTTCCCAACGGAGCTTCCTTGGAACGTACGACCGCAGCCGCGGCGGATGTAGAAAAAATCCTTGCGAATACGCCGGGCGTTCAATACACGACCAGCGTCATCGGCTTCAGTTTGCTGAGCTTTGTGCGCACCAGCTATAACGCGTTCTTTTTTGTCACGTTCAAGCCCTGGGACGAGCGCACCGCACGGGCCGAACAATTTCAAGCCATCAAAGCGCGATTGAACGCGGGGCTGAGCAGGCTGCCCGCAGGTGCTGCCTTTAGTTTCTCGCCTCCGGCGATTCCAGGAGTCGGCACGTCCGGTGGATTCACTTTCGTCCTTGAGGATCGCGCCGGAAATGATGTACAGTTTCTGGCCAAGAACCTCACCACTTTCCTGGAAGCAGCCCGCAAGCGCCCCGAGATCGCGGGCTTGAGCACCACCTTCCTGCCCAGCGTGCCGCAGGAATTCGTGGAGGTAGACCGCGACAAAGTGCTAAAGCAGGGCGTGCCGCTCAACGACGTCTATCGGACAATCCAAGCCTTCATGGGCGGATATTTCATCAACTATTTCAACCGGTTCGGCCGTCAATGGCAGGTTTATATCGAGGCGGAAGGCGAAGACCGCGCTAAGGCGGAAAACGTCGGGCAGTTCTACGTTCGCAACAGCAAAGGGGAGAATGTCCCGCTATCCACGCTAACCAGCGTAAAGCCGCGGCTCGGGCCGGAGTTTACCATGCGTTTCAACGAGTACCGTTCGGCGCAGATTAACGGCGGCGCGGCGCCGGGCTACAGTGCGGACCAAGCCACGGCTGCTCTCGAAGGCGTTTTTAAACAGACGATGCCGCGCGAGATGGGCTTTGACTATTCGGGTATGTCCTTTCAAGAACAGAAAGCTCGGGAGGGAGTGCCCGCTTCGGTGATCTTCGGACTCTCGCTGTTATTCGTTTTCCTGATTTTGGCGGCGCTATATGAAAGCTGGTCGCTGCCGTTCAGTGTGCTGCTGAGTACACCGGTGGCGATCTTTGGAGCCTTTGGAATCCTGTGGTTGCGCCGCGCGCTGCTCGGCGTTTTCCTGCCGCCTTTTATGGTCCAGATCGAGAACGATATCTACTCGCAAATCGGATTGGTCATGTTAATCGGTTTGGCCGCCAAGAACGCGATTTTGATCGTCGAGTTCGCTAAGGAGCAATACGAGAACGGAAAGCCTCTGGCGGATGCTGCGCTCGAAGGAGCCAGGCTTCGCCTGCGGCCGATTTTGATGACCTCTTTTGCATTCATTCTCGGTTGCGTGCCGCTGTGGACGGCAACTGGTGCCGGGTCGGTTGCCCGCCAAATCATGGGCACTACGGTTATCGGAGGGATGCTGGCCGCCAGCGTGATCGGAATCTTCTTCGTGCCTGCGATCTTCTATCTGGTGGAGAAATGGTCAAGCGCCGGCAAGGAGCCCGTTTCGGGAGCGCTGCCAGCAAGGCCGGCCCCGGCGGAGGCGGACTGAGATGGGCTACCGCGAGAACGGCGCGAAGAAAGAACGGCGGAGCAACCTATGAAGAAACTAGCGCGATTCATGGCCTCCATCATGATGGCATCGGGTTTAGTCGCTGGGTGCAGGGTCGGCCCGAACTACCATCGGCCCACGGTTCAACCTCCAGCGGCCTTCCGTGATCTGAGCGAGAACCCACAGGTCCAGGCTCAAGCAGCGTCCTATGCTGATCTTCCTTGGTGGCAGGTCTTCCAGGACCCGCAATTACAAGAACTCATCCGCACAGCGCTAAAGCAAAACTATGACTTGCAACTTGCGACGGAACGCATCAACGCCGGGCGCGCGGAACTGGCCGTAACGCGGTCCAGTCTATTCCCGCAGGTCCAGGGCAATAGCGATTTCAGTGGAGGGAAAGAGCATAACTTCCAAACCAAATCAAATTTTCTCACCCTTACTGCTGACGCAGCTTTCCAGTTGGATTTCTTCGGTAAGCTGCGCCGCGCGACCGAGGCATCACGCGCCCGACTCCTTGCAACACAGGATGCGCGGCAGACGGTCATATTAACGCTGGTGAGCGACGTGGGGAGTGACTATTTCGCGCTGCTGCAACTTGACCTTCAACTCCAAATTACGCGCGAGACGGTAAAGACGCAGGAAGACTCGGTGAAGCTGACCAATCTTCGTGTGGAGCACGGCGTGGCCACGAAGCTTGACGTTTTGCAGGCTCAGCAAGTTCTCGATTCCGCGAACGCCCAAATCCCTGATTTGGAGCGGCGGATCGCGCAGGAAGAGAATGCCATCAGCATTCTTCTTGGCAACTACCCTCAGGCCGTGACACGCGGACGCCCGCTAGTGGAGCAGCCGCTTCCACCCGAAGTGCCGCCGGGGCTGCCTTCCTCGTTGATCGAGCGCCGGCCTGATATTCGCGAGGCCGAGCAAATCCTGGTGGCCGCGAACGCCGAAATCGGAGTCGCCAAGGCCCAGTTCTTTCCGCAAATCTCCCTGACGGGTTCCGGCGGCGGCGCCTTCGGACGGAGCAGCGCATTCTCCGGCCTAATGAGCTCGCAACTCGGAACCTGGTCTTACGGCGCCCAAGTGAGCCAGCCCATTTTCACGGGCGGAGCGCTCCGGGGAAATCTGCGGCTCGCCAAGTCGCAACATCAACAGGCTTTGATTTCGTACCGGCAAACCATTCAACGCGCGTTCGGCGACGTATCCGACGCGCTAATCGGCTACGAGAAATTCCATCAGGTCCGGGTTCGCCAGGAGGATACCGTCAAGGACTTGCAGGAATCCGTTCGCCTGTCCGACATGCGTTACAAGGGAGGCACGACAACATATCTCGAAGTGCTGGATGGTCAACGGTCCCTCTTTTCCGCTGAACTCACACTCGCGGAGGCGCGCGGCACCGAGTACCAGAGTCTGGTGCAACTGTACAGGGCACTTGGCGGAGGCTGGCAGCAACAACCGTAGAATTGATGAGCCGAATCACGGAGGATTTGCATGTCTACTAGCGTCTGGTTGGTGACGCAGCGCAAATGGATTGGGCCGAAGCATCGCTGAAGCTGTGCTCGCATGGGGCGATCGGCTCGTCGCAACGGCCCGCCATCCTCGCCGCCTTGAGAGTCTGGTGGCGAAATATGGCGATCGGGTGCGCACCGCTCCCCTCGACGTGAACAACGCGGGGTACGGCGATGTCGCACCGTTCAAGCAGTTGAACTCCGATGGATTCAAGGCCGTGGTGGACACCAACTGCTATGCCAGGATGACCCTGTTTGCCCTGGTCGACCACAGCGGACAAGCGGAAAAGGTAGGAATGAAAATGCGATCCACCAAGCTGCTGGTCTTCGGCAGCCCCAAAGCCGGAACGCGTCTTATGCTCGCCGCTCCCAGAAGGACCATCGACCTCCCTTTGAAGATTCTGATTTGGGAAGACAACCAGGGGAAAGTCTGGGTTTCCTACAATAGCCCCGATTACTTAAAACAGCGCCACAGTCTGCCGCAGGGGCTGCTACAAGACATCGCCGTCGTCGAAACATTGGCGGCCAAGGCTGGGGAGTAGCTCGGAACAAGCACTCTCCCTAAAGGGAGAGGATTCCTACGGAACCGGATGTTGGGCCAGTCTCTTCGGTGGTTCCTCCCACAGGGCCCTTACTTAAGGCGAGGACAACCGAGAGGCTTGACTTTTGGGCTATTCGCCCATAGGTCTTTTGGACGCGAGGATGACAGAACAAACCGCAGAAAACAGCCTTATATCCCCGGTCTGAACGCCGGAGCTTTACGGCTAGGATGGGCAACTACCGGTAGTGGCCCGACTTGAGCAGCCACGATTGGTCGGGACCGTTCATCGCAGATAGAAACCGTCGATAGCAGCCATGAGACCACCTTGCGACGAGGCCGTAATCCGTCGGGAAGTGTCCGAGTTCCGTGTGCAGAACAAGCGAGACTGTGGATACTCGCCGCGACAATTCTCGGCTCCAGCATGGCTTTCATTGACAGCACAGTCGTCAACGTTGCTCTGCCCGCGCTCCAGGCAAGCTTTCGTGCGACGGTAGTCGATATGCAGTGGGTGGTCGAGTCTTACGGACTATTCTTGGGAGCGTTGATTCTGGTCGGCGGCTCGCTCGGCGACCTGTTTGGCCGTCGTCTGGTGTTCGTGGTGGGCGTAATAATTTTCGCCCTGGCTTCTACTGGTTGCGGAGCTGCTTCAAACATTCATCAATTGATAATCGCGAGGAGTGTACAAGGCGTGGGAGCTGCGCTTCTCGGCCCGGGAGCCTTGCGATCATTGGCACATCGTTCGACGAGAAAAGCCGAGGACAGGCCATCGGGACGTGGTCTGGTTTCACGGCTATCACCGCGGCCATTGGACCGGTTCTTGGCGGCTGGCTTGTTGAGCATGCGTCCTGGCGCTGAGCATTCTTCATCAATCTCCCTCCTGCGGCGGCAGTGATAGCCATTTCGCTTTGGCGTATTCCGGAGAGCCGCAACGCCACCGTTGCGCGTGTCGATTGGTTAGGTGCCACGATCGTCACACTCGGCTTAGGCGGCCTGGTTAGTGGATTCATCGAATCTGTCACCCGGGGTTGGAGGCATCCTCTGGTTTTCGGGAGTTTGATGGTAGGCTTCGGCTGCCTTGTTGCGTTCGTGATCGTCGAAGCCAGCGGAGCCTGGCCGATGGTGCCGCTCAGGCTGTTTGCGTCGCGTAGCTTCACTGGCGCCAACCTGCTCACCGTCTTCCTCTATGCCGCCATGGGAATCTTCTTCTTCTTGTTCCCGTTGAACCTGATCCAAGTCCAGGCATACTCGGCAACCGCAGCAGGTGCGGCCACCCTGCCAATGATTCTGCTGATTTTCCTTCTTTCCCGTTGGTCCGGCGGACTCATCGCGCGCTATGGCCCGAGAGTTCCGCTGATCACCGGCCCGCTCATTGCGGCATTCGGGTTCGTCCTGTTTGCGGTGCCGTCAGTTGGAGCAAGCTACTGGAAGGCGTTTTTCATTGCCGTCGTTGTTCTGGGGTTGGGGATGGCAATCACGGTAGCCCCTCTCACTACGGTGGTGATGAATTCGGCAGACCAAGAACGCATCGGTGCAGCCTCGGGAATCAACAATGCAGTTGCTCGGGTCGCGGGCGTGCTTGCGATTGCGGTCCTTGGGATAGTGATGGTGAACGCCTTCGGTGCTCGCTTAGATTCCAAGCTGGCGAACTTCTCGCTGCCTCCCGAAATACTCCGCGACATGGAGAGGAGCAAAATCAAACTCGCCGGCCTGGAGCTGCCGGCTAGTCTCAACCCAACTATCCGAGCCGCCATCAGAGAATCGGTTCGAGAAGCATTTGTGTTTGGATTCCGGCTTATTATGCTGATTTGCGCAGGTTTGTCTGTGGCAAGCGCCATGGCCGCGCGGTTGCTGATTCCTGACAACAGAGGGACACTCCCCCATTAAAATGGCCTACACTTGTGCGAAACCGCCATCCACAAATAATTCCGTTCCCGTGATGTGGCTACTGTCGTTGGATGCGAGAAACACCACGGCCTTGGCGATCTCATTGGGTGTACCGAGCCTGCCTAGGGGAACATTGCTCGAAATCATCTTCACGCGTTGCTCGCCCGCGCCTGTGGAAGCTACCAGGTCGTTCAGTCCGGGCGTGTCGATGGGCCTGGCCTCACGGCATTCACGCGAATACGGCGATCCTTTAGGTCGGTTGTCCATGTCCGCGCGAAAGAGCGCACGGCGGCCTTTGTGGCGCTATAAACACTATTGGCCGACAATCCTTTACTCGCGACCATGGAGGCATTCAGGATGATCGAGGCACCATCCGGCAACAGCGGGAGGGCCTTCTGCACGGGGAACAGTAGGCCTTTCACATTGATGTCAAAGATCGAGTCATAATCATGCTGACTGTCAATATGTTCGAAGGGGGATTGATGGTAAGCCGGCCGCAACGCAGGGACGACGCCCTCGGTTTTGCATGCTGTCATCTCGAGGAATATCTCGAAACGAGTATTCGCGTGAAGACTCGGGCGGAAAAGTCATGAGTATTCCG
>MNEA01000029.1 GCA_001917435.1 Acidobacteria bacterium 13_2_20CM_2_57_6 | reverse complement strand
CTATGAAGCGCTCCGTTGTGTTCGTCGTTTTCTTTCTCATCCTGGGCTTTGCGCTCGCGGGTCTCTATTGGAGCCAGCGCCGCCCCAAGTCCCCTCCTGTCTCGGCCAACGCTATTTTGAATATGGCCGCGGACGCCCAGCGCGATCTCTCGCGTGTTCCCATGCGCTTCACGCGCCTCTCCGATGAACAGGAAATCGCCATCGGCAAGGAACTGGCCGCCCGCTACGCAACACGGTCGCGCCAGCTCACTCCTGAAGAAGAAGGCCTCGAAAAGTACGTTACGCGTGTCGGTGGTGTGGTGGCCTTGCACGCGCATCGTCACCTGCCGTATACCTTCACTGTTCTTCCCGATCACAACATGATCAACGCTTTCTCCCTACCGGGCGGTCCGGTCTACGTCGGCGAAGGCATGCTCGACCTTATGATGAGCGAAGATGAGCTTGCCAACGTCCTGGCCCACGAGATCGAGCACATCGACCACTATCATTGCGTCGAGCGCGTGCAGCTCGAAGCAAAACTAAAGAATCTTAACCTCGATATTCTGGGCGCACTACTGCAGATCCCTCTCGATTTCTGGCAAGTCGGCTACCACAAGAACGAAGAATTCGAAGCAGACCGAGAAGGAATGTTTCTTGCAGTTCGGTCCGGCTACTCTCCGTACGGCGCCGTCGATCTGTTCGAGCGTTTCTCTAAATTGTGCGACGAATATGTCATCCACGCGCAAAGCCCGGACGAGGAACTTTCCGAGTTGGCTATTCAGAGTTTGAACGGTTATTTCCGCTCACACCCACTCCCCTCCGAGCGTCTCGCGCAAGCCAGGCGTTTGATCGCCGAGCAACATTGGGAGGATCGCAAGACGCAAAAGTCTTTTCGCGTGGAATACGAAGTGCACAGCGGAGAATACGTCAAGTGATGACACGTGCGGTAGAACTGGAAGGGAAATCAGAGCGGGAAGTCTCAGTCCGCTAAAACAATCCGGGAATCTTCACGTCGACGATTTGCTTCTGGCCATTCATCTTCACGTTGACCATGCCGCCGCCGGCCGAAGCTTCCACGGTTACGGAATTCACTTGCCTCTGCAGGTCCTCCTGCAGTTGCCGGAATCGCGATAGCATCTGTTGGAGAGCGCTGACTTCCATCAGGATTCCTCTTGGTTTCGTTTCACTTCGGAGATTTTACCTCCGAAGCGTTGCAACAAGGACCGCACCATCGGATCGCGCTCGAATTGCACACGCAACTCTTGCGTGCCGGACGCACCTCGCGTCGACGACGCGGCTGCCGCTGCAACTGTCTCAAGTTTAGCACAGACCCGCACCGTCCGACCGAGCACCTTGCTCGAAATGACACGGATCTTTTCCAGGGACTCGCGGCCCTCGAGCAATTCCGCGAACGGCCGTTTCTCTGGAGAAAAATAAAGCCGCAGTTCCGCCCCTTCTAATTCCCACCGGTTGCTCTGTTCCACGATCTCGCCGAGAAATTTCTGTTGCGCCTGAATCGCGGCCTTGATCTCCGCAACATTTTCTTGTGAAATTCCGACAACCTGCGCCACTGGGCCATTTGTTCTGGCCGCGGCGACGGGTTCTTCCTTCTGAACGCTTTCTTCGGTCGCCGCGGGAACTGTTGCCGGGGCAACTGCGGGCACCGCGGTTGCAGAAGCGGTTCGCCCCGTTGCGAACGGAGAAGGGAATTGTGTTCGCGCTTCGACCTTGCGGGGTTGCGGCATCGGGGGTACAACGTTCGATGCAGCGCTCCTTGGAGTGGGCGTAACGGTTCCCGCACTTGTTACTCCACGCGCCGTTCCTATGCTTGCAGAGCCGCTTAGCGCGCCACTATGCAATTCCGCGAGCAGCTCCTCGAGCGGCGCCAGCCGCGACGCATTAATCAGCCGCAGCAATCCCATCTCGAGATGCACGCGCGGATCAGGTTTGCGCCGCAAATCATCATCCGTCTGCAACAGAATTTGAAAAAATCGCGTCAAGTCTTCTTCGCTGAAAAGCGCCGCCGCTTTCGCGAGCGCCGGACGCTGGTCCGGCGTCGCCGCAATCAAATCCGAATCTGCGCCGCACGTCCGCGCGATCAGCAGGTTGCGAATGTGCCGGATCGCTTCCCGGCAAAAGTGTTGCAGGTTGCGCCCTTCCTTCTGGAACGTGTGTACGAGCCCAAGCGCGCGGTCCGCCGATCCTTCTGCAATTGCCTGGATTAACTCTTCCAGGGCATCGTCCGGCACCACGCCCAGCAATTCGCGCACCTCTTTGTCCGGAATCGTGTCGCCGCAATAGGCGCGCGCCTGCTCCAGCAACGACAGGGCGTCGCGCAAGCTGCCTTCGGCCATTCTCGCAATCACCGCCATGGCGCCCGTGTCGATCTTCAAGTCTTCTTTGTTCGCGATCTCTTCCAGGCGTCCCGCGATCTCTGCGAACGTCAACGCGCGAAAATGAAAGTGTTGCGACCTTGATCGGATCGTATCTACCAGGTCCTCAGGTTGGGTCGTCGCCATTACAAAAATTACGCGGTCCGGCGGTTCTTCAAGCGTCTTCAGCAATGCGTTCGACGCTTCTCCCGTCAGCATGTGCGCTTCGTCGAGGATTACGACTTTGCTTCTCGAAGCTGCCGGCGCGTAGCGCACCATCTCGCGCAGTTCGCGGATCTGGTCGATGCCGCGGTTCGAAGCCGCATCGATCTCAATCACGTCCAGCGAAGTCCCGGCCGCAATCTCCTTGCACGAGTCGCATTCCCCGCAGGGATTCGGCGTTGGCCCCTTCACGCAATTCAACGCTTTCGCCAGAATCCTCGCCGCGGTCGTTTTTCCCACGCCCCGCGCACCCGAAAAGATATACGCGTGCGCCACGCGGTCATGCTTGATCGCATTTTTCAGAGTTTCGGTTACGTGCTGCTGGCCGACGAGATCGTCAAACGTTTGGGGGCGCCACTTGCGGGCTATGACCTGGTAGCTCATGGAAAAGTTTTCAGTTCTCAAGCTTCTCGAATCAGCGCAGAGAAGAAGTCATCAGCATTCCTTCGGTCTTTTCTCCCACTGAAAGCTGATAGCTGATTTCTGATCATCATTCAGTGAGAGGAACTTCGGGTGATCTGCGGCACCCGAGGTGATCCCGGTACCGTTGCTCCCTTCCGGGCCTGGCGGGGTTCGCGGGACCTCGTTGCACAGAGCCCGAAGTTCCACGCTCCGGCACTCGCGTTTATGTTCCGCGAGAGCAGAGAAAAGTCTAGCACAGCGTCTCCAGCCCAGCCAGAACGCGCGGCCTCGGGTGCTTACATTTCTTTCGGGAAGATTCTTGATTGTTCGAGAATTGCTGGCGCGCGGATCAGGATTTCGGTTTCGCGGCCGCTGCTGCCGGCGCATCCGGTGGCTGCACGTCGGATGGATTCACCCAGTTCACTTTGAACGGTCCCGCTCCGTGAACCTGTACGATGGTTTCGCCCTTGCTCATCGCGAAATGCCTCATTTCCTTTGGCATCGTCACAAAATTTCCGACGTTCATCGTTATCATTTTTGTTTCGTCGAAAGTCTCGCCCATGCCTGCCAGGAATGTTCCCTTTAACACGGTTACGTTTTCATCGGTCGGATGCCAGTGCGCCGGTATCTTGGCACCGTCGACGCACCTGAGGCGCACCACGAATGGCGTCCCCTCGACGCTGGGATCGCCGGCCACCGTCGCGAGATCGCAGCCCTTTATGATCGGCGTCCACTTCAAATCCCCGAAGTGCATGATTTTGGGTGGCGCCGCACTCTCTTTTTTGTCTTGACTATGAACGCCCATCGCGAGCACCGCCGAACCAATCAAAGCGACACACACACCTATGATTCGAATCCTTTTCATACGACTCTCCTTCGTTAAAAGGCTAGGGCTCCCGAACTGGCCAAAAGATACTCCTCCCACCCGGCGCAGGCAACTCAAGTCCATCTCGCAGTCGCCGATCAAGCACTGTCTCACGCCCGCGCCACTACGGTGCCAGATCGATCGCGCAATTCTTCGTTCAACCTGGGTTGGTTGAACGCCGCCCAAAACAAGATGAGCCGCGAAGGGACATTCCAGGCTGTCCCCGCGCGGCTTGATTTCGCTGCGATCTCTGCGCTAAATCTCTGTTCTTCCTATTTCCTTGGAAAGTTCGGATCGGCCTTCACTTCATTGATCTGCTTGGTGTGACGTTCGCTGTGCGCTGCGATGAGGAGAACAAACTCGTACCCATCCAGCTTGCCCATCGGGCTGTCTGTCACATGGTCGCGCAAGCCCGTTGCGTTCTTGAGAAAGTCTTCTGTCGTCGCGCGGCTCTCCACAAAATGCCTGACAGAGGCGTCCGCCGAACCGAAACGGTTCGTTGGCACCAGCGGTTCCGGCGCTTGCGCCTTATTTGTGCGGTCGGGAACCATCGCCAGCACGCCTTCATCGGTTTTTTTCACGTCGCGCCCCGGCTCACCCGCCGGCGCCATCATGACCTTTTCCTTCACCATTCCGAGGATAAAATCCTCCGCCGCTGCGATGTGCTCCATCACCTGCGCCACAGACCAGCGGTCCGGTGCCGGCTTGAAGTTCCACTGCGCTTCCGATAGTCCCTTCGTTGCCTCCAATACGTTTTTCTTCGTTGTTTCCAGATACTGCAGCGCCTTGTCTTTCTCCGTTTGCGTTACTTCTTGTGCCGATCCAGTCGCTGCTCCCGCCATCATCAGCAACGCGAACAGCATGCCTCCCAGGGACTTGGTTCTCATCTTTTTCTCTCCTTGTCTTATGCGGCCGCATGGGGGCCGGCTTTCCTTTTCTCGATTGGGAAACGTGGATTTGCAGGATACCACAGCATCTGTCCTTCTTGCGCGGCGCAAGTGCGGCTCGAAGTCCCCATCAGGCGCGAACATCGGCGCAACCGGCGCAAAGAACGAAAGCAGAGGTGAATTTAGCGGATGGTTTTCGGTGCGAGGAATGAGCGCCGCGTTCCGTGTGGACGGGTTACGCGGCGGCTTCAGGGGCTTCTGGCTGGCGGCTAGGAGTTAGGCTGTGGAACTACTGTTGGCAGGATCTGTTTGGCGAACCGTGTTTGCATCACTGTGTTGCGTTGGCCGCCACAATCTCCTTGAATTCTGGCTCTCCTCCAATGACGTGGAACTAAATTTCACAAACTACGGCCCGTGTTTCTGCGCCGGCTTCTCTGATCCCTCAGTCCCCATCTCCAGTGCCGGAGACGCAGATGCAGGGCGGATGACAAAGGACGATCGACGCAATCCGCGCATTTTCAATAGCTTGAAATTTGCTGCGAATGTAGGTGCTGCGTCAGGGCGGGAAATCGGTTCACGTTGGAACAGCTCGCGTCCGCAAACGAATCGGCGCACGCGACTTACAGCTTGTTACAACGCAAGCTTTGTCTCAGGCTGCGGCGCCACCCGTTTTTTCTTTTCTGGTATCGAGGCCATCGCGTTTCAGGTAGCGGTACAAACTGGTGCGTCCGATTCCCAGGAATTGCGCAGTCCTCAGCCGGTTTCCCTGGCACATCTCCAGCACGCGCTGGATGTGCACTTTGCGCACCTCTTCGAGCGACAGCGGTTTCCAGTCATCGTCCCCCCGCGAGCGCGCCTCCGGCCGCTGCAGTTGTTCCGGCAAATCCGCCAGATCGATGAAATCTCCCGTCGCCGTTATGCACGCGCTGGAAATGACATTCTCCAGTTCGCGCACATTGCCCGGCCACCCGTGCCCTAGCAATACGGTCTGCGCACGCCGCGTCAGCCCTAAAATGTTTGCTCCATACGCGCCGTTGTATTTCTTCAGAAGAAATTGCACCAGCAGTGGAATATCTTCCAGCCGTTCCTTCAGTGAAGGAATGCGGATGTGGATCGAGCTCAAGCGGTAAAAAAGATCTTCGCGAAAGCGTCCCGCCAGTACCTCTGCGCGCAAGTCCCGGTTCGTGGCGGAGATCAGCCGCACGTTGATGTGCCGTACTTCGGGCGAGCCCACTCGCTGGATTTCCCGGTTCTCAATCACGCGCAAAAGTTTCGCCTGCATCGGCAGCGAAGTTTCTCCCACTTCATCCAGAAACACCGTTCCGCCGTTCGCGAACTCGAAGAGTCCCGGCCGCGTGTCGGTGGCCCCCGTAAACGCCCCGCGTACGTGCCCGAAGAGCTGGCTCTCCAGCAGCGTGTCCACCATTGCGGAACAGTTACACACCGCCAGCTTTTGCTGGCTCACCGGACTGATTTGGTGGATGGCCCTGGCGACCAGCTCTTTTCCCGTTCCCGTCGGCCCCACCAGCAGAACGTCGGTGTAGTGGCGCGCAACTTTCCGCGCAAAGTCAAACACCTCCAGCATCGCGGGACTCTTCCCAACGATGCCATGAAATTCCAGGTCCTTAAGCAACTGCTCTTCGAGCGCCCCCACGCGCCGCCTTTGGTCGTACAACGCAGCAATGTCATCCAGCGACCTCTTCAGCCGCGTGCGGTCGATAGGCTTCGGCATGAAATCCGACGCTCCCCGCCGGATCGCTTCCAGCGCCGATTCCAATGTGTAATCCCCGGTCATGAGAATAATGTGCGCTCCGGGGTCACTACGCGATACTCGATTCAGGAACTCGTATCCGTCCATTCTCGGCATGTGCACATCGACCAGCACCAAGCGGCAATGGCCACTCTTTACCAGCTGGAGTGCTTCTTCCGGGCTGGAAGTAAGGACGGTCTCATATCCTATGTCCGCGATCACCGCCGACAACATTTCCAGTTGCGCCGGATCGTCATCCAGGATGCACGGCGTCAGCGATGATTTCGGAGCGACGACCTCAACCGTTCTTGACGAAGCCAGTCCCACAATGCCCCCAATAGTCCTTCCTTGGCATCCCAAGTGCCATTCCTTCGCCTCTTGCCCATCTGCCCTTCGAGTTTCCAGGGATTGCTTCGAGTTCTCTACTCCGTTGAAACTATTGCGGTTATGTCTCTCTAACCGACGATCATCGGTTTCGACGCAGAAAGGACTTCTTGTTCAATGCAGCGCCTGATTCGAGATTCCTCCCAGTGATCTCAGCCCTTGCTCCACTTCGGTCCACATCCGCTTCCGCCATTCCCATTCCGGCACATTGCTCGTCTCACTCGGCGGCGTGGGAGCACTTCTTACCCGCGGATTCCCACACCCCATTCGGGCGTTGTTGTCCACCGCTTGACTCCCCTCGAGACTATTCTTCTTTATCGATAGAATCGCAATTCGGCTGGACCTGCTTGAGGCGGAACTGTTGATGTCCTTCGGCGGTGACTCCGACATGCTGAGCTCGGTAAGCGACTGGAAGAGAGCGCTCCGGGGAGGTGGTTTGCAGAAGCCGCAGAAAGATCAAGGACCCTGGACAGCGCGAATGGGTGAGCGTGAGGTACTTGCCGCTCTCTCCTTTCCAATCAAGCTCTGACTTCTCGACAAAAAAAATGGGCGATATCCCAGCCGGATGCTTCGACGGGATAGGAATTGCTGATCGCACGTTCTTCGGTCAGCGGCATGGCGAACCTCTGGAAGACGGAACTGCAGATCCGCTGCCAGCCAAGTTTTGGGCCAAATCAATGAAAGCGCGGCCCTTATCAGTAGATGAAGTTTCTGGAACTGTCTGCGGATGGCACAGCCCTAAGTGGCGTGTTCACAAATGGAGCACAAGCTCAGTGCCGGAAAATTGTCCGAAACAAGGGCACTAGGAGTTGCTCCGGCAACAACGTATCCATGGCAGCTCCTTCGATTGGCGAGAAAACGTAACCGAACCCGACAACTGCAAGTACCAGTCCAACCATCGCGTAGCTGTTGCCCCTTAGCCAATCCAGGTATCGTTGCGCGCGAGTCTCCCCCATGAACAGCATGATGCCCGTGCTGCCGTCAAGCGGCGGAACCGGCAGAAGGTTGAATGTTCCGAGCAGCAGATTGAGGAAGAAAAAAACGCCAAGCACGCTCGTGGGGAAATCCGCGCGCCCGCTGCTTTCATCCACGCGAAGCCAGTGGTGAGTCCATCCGAGCCGCAGCCCTAAGGCCGCGATCAGCATCAGGGTGTAGTTTGTCGCCGGTCCGGCCAACGCCATCCAGGCGGCCCGGCGCGGATGCCGCCGTTCCCACACCGGATCGTACGGCGCGCTCGCCCAGCCAAAAAGGTTGCGAGTCACAATCAGCGAGAGTATCGGGAAAACCACCATTCCCCAAGGTTCGCGCTGAATGTGTGGCACCGGATTCAGAGATACTTGACCACCCGCGAACGCTGTGTCATCCCCGCCGATTTTGGCGGCCAGCGCGTGCGCCGCTTCGTGGCAAGTGGTGGAAAACAGAAACGCAACATACCAGATGAATCCCAGCGCGATCAGTTCCGGTTGGACATCAGCCATGAAGGACTCTTCGTTTCCTCCGCCGTGTAGCGTAGATGCCCGTACCTCGTTTTGCAAGCTGCCGGACCGGCGCTTGCCCCACTATGGGGCGTATCGCACTGTGCTTGGAGGAGCGGCGACGTCGGCGTCCGCGATCTCGCCGATCGCACGCCCATCAACTCTGTCATTGCTATCGCCGCTGCGAAGCCGTGGCGGCGCCTGCCAAAAAACGCTACGGAGCGGTTTGTGTTGGAATGGCTTTGGGGCCCGACGGCGTGAAATGGAAGCGAATGAGCCATTCACTCGGGACGCTGTGGCCGCCGACTTCCGGTGAATTGAATTGCCAGCGGCGGGCGGCCTTCAATGCGAGATCGGCGAAATACTTGCTGGGGCCGGGGGAATCGAGTGTTGCCTCAGCCACATTGCCCGTGGGATCGACATGAACGCGCACGCCGACGCGGACGACTCCATGAATGGTGGCAAGGGCACTTCCCGAAGCCTCCGGCAGAATTTGCTCGAGCACTTCACCGCGCGAGGGTGACGACGCAGAACTACTCGGAGCGTTTGCGGACGGAAACGTATCTGTGCGCACAGCGGCAGGCGTTGGCGTGGTAACCGCCGAACCCCGAGGCTCTGGCGCGGCCCTTTTCACTGCTGCCGCTCTCAGCGAGTTTTGCGTTGCGGCGGGTGGGGACGGCTTCGGAGCCGGAGCGGTTTCCCGGCGCGCGGGTTTTTCGACGGGATCGGGTTGTACTTCGGGTTGTACTGCGGCCGTTGCGGCAGACGACGAAGAGTCGGAGCGATGGCCAAGGATTTTTGGGAGCGCCAAGGCGGCCACGATAACCAGAAGCCCAGCGGCCACAGGAACGACGTAATTGGGAAGTTCCAGCCCTTTCTTCGGCGGCTTCGTGGCTTGCGGGCGCGGCGGCGCCGGTTGCGCTATTTGCGGCGCTGCGTCGAGCCTTGGAACTTGCAACTTCGCTGCCGGGACTGCTGGAACCGTGGAGAGCGGAACCGTCAGCGGCGAAACGGACTGCGCGGCCGCCGCCGCGACGGCCACTGGATTGAGGCGCGCCGCGATTTCGGAAACGGACCAGCGCCGCCGAGGATCGCGCCGCAGGGCGTGCCGCGCGACGTCGAGAAAGGGCTGCGGAAGTGTGTCGGGAACGATTGGGTCCGCCTGGCTTCCCGGTTGCAATGCACATGGGCGCTGCGTGAGCGTTTCGACCAGGGTCATGCCGAGAGACCACACGTCCGCGGCCGGGGAGAGCGGAGCAGCAGCGGTTTCCGGAGCGTCGTGCGCATCGAACTTGCGCGATAATTTGCGGGACTCACCGATGGGGAAGAGCGTGTCGCTGGAAAGTTTGAGCTGATCGGCAGTGGCTAGAATGTTCGAGGGCTTGATGCGCGAATGAACGTAGCCGAAGCTATGGAGATAAACGAGAGCGTCCAGCACCGGCTCGAGCATTTCGCGAGCTTCGGACCCCGTGAGGGCGCGCTGGGGAAGAATCTGGGAGAGGTCTTCTTCGGCATATTCCATCACGACGTAAAGACGATCCCTGTTTTCGATGCGGCAGCGCCCGATGTCGTAGAGGCGCAGTAGATTCGGATGAACAAGCTGCATGATTCGGCGCCAGAGAGAAATCTGGAGGTCTGCATTAGGGCCGGCGGGAATGAATTTGATGGCGGCTTTTTTGGATTGCGGCTCCGCGAGCTGCGTAAGGAATACGGCGGAGTCGTCCGTGCCGCCTAAGTAGTGCCGCAGCCGGAATCGATTATCGATGACCTGACCTTCGCACTGCCTCCAGAATTCGCTCATGGCGCACCTCCAACTGGGAATTATCGTGAGCCGGCCGTTGGGGACACACCCAACGACTTGGCGCGCGACCGCCGATGAAACACCGCGGCGTCTAGAGCAGAGCTGGAATGTCTCGACGTGCGATTCGCAGGCGCCTGGGGCCGGGCGCTCGTCGAACACATTTTGGCATGAAACAGGTCGGAAGGGGGAGTCTGGTTCCAATCGGTTATGGAAAGGCCGGGGACCGTGCGGAAACGCTTCAACGAGCCGCTTCGGCGGAAGAGGCCTGGATCAAGGCTTCGCAGGCGGAGATGCAGGCGTGGCGGAAATCCTTGGAGATTCTCATATGCACCTCCACGGAATGAAGGAGCGTAGCAGTGCCGTGCAGGAGCGCTACGAGCGCCAGAGCCACGGGAGTGTGCCGATCAGGCTGACCGCCAATTTGCTTGGCCAGACTCTGCTTCAGGAATTCGAATGAAGGCATGTGTTCCTTGCGCGCGAAGGCGATAGCCCAATCTTCGGAGATGAGGCGGAAATCGTTGGGATGAGCCGCAAAGAAGTCCAGAACGCGACGACAAACCTGCGCAGGGCTCTTGGAGGATTTGATAGCCGAGAAGAGATTCAGCCGGGCGCGGCGGCGTAGGAGAGCAAGAAGATCTTCCTTCTTGGAAAAGCGTTCGTAGAGAGTCGGCGTTGTGGTACCGCAGGCGCTGGCAACGGCGCGCATGGTGAGGGCGTCCTCGCCGCGTTCGCTCAACAGTCGGTACGCGGCGTCCAGAATGCGGCCTTGCAAACGAGCATCAGCCTTGCGGGGCATGCAAACCCTCCCACCCCCCTTACCGAGATTATATCCTTTACATCGTTAAAGATACAATGTATAAAGAATAGGCCCGGAACAACCTTCTTTGGGATCCCTAACTACGGAAAGTCAGGTGCGAAACGGCAAGTTATGTTTCGATTTCAATATTGTGTGACCACCAAGGCCAGCAGAAAGCTCGCCTGGGACGTTTTTTCGAATTGGCGGCGCTGGAATGAATTCGCAAACATTTATGGCCAGTTGTACTGGCGCGAGGGCCGGCCGTGGGAAGCCGGAAGCCGCCTGGATATCGAAGTACTCGATCCGGTAAGGACCGTGGTGAGCCACGTCATCACGAATTGCCAGCCCGCGCACAAAGTGGGATGGATCGACCATTCGCTTGGCGTCGTGCTGGCGCAATGGGTCAGCTTCGAAGAGCATCCGGGAAAAGGCACGCGGGTGCACACGTGGGGGGACATCGTCCACTCCGGCGTGAAGATCGCGGGGCAAACCGTGGAGCACGTCATCACCAGGTTCACGGAAACGTGGTACGAGAATTTTCGGTGTGCGTGCGACCGGCTCGCAGAAGCCAACACCGCCTGAAAAGTCAGTCGAACTCTAAGTCTCCCTCTGAGCCTAGCGAGCAGCGGGCAAGTTCAAACCCTCTCAATAGTTTCAAACTGGAACGAGTATGCCGCAATGGCCCCGTTAAGGAGTTCCCGCCCGTATTCCATTTCCGTATGAAGCGCAGGGACAATCTCAACACCAGATCACTTTGAGCCCGAAGGTGCTTTTCTACGGCCCGTGGCGGGGGCGAGAAGGCGCTTCGGGCCACTGACGAAGGGATTGCCGCGCTCGTAAAAGCGTAGGACCCGATCGGCAGCCCTCGTAATGCCGATGCGAACGGTCTTTCCGATTGGCACGGTGCGATGGCTGGTTTCGCCCAGCCAGAGAGGGCTGGGAGCGCACAGGTCGAGACCGTCGTGGCTGCGGTCGATTTGAAAAGCCGCTGCGAGGCGTCCGGGGCCGCGCGTGAGGTCGAGAAGCCGAATGGTTTTGCGGTGGCGTTGCATGAGTTGGATGCCTTCGAGAGGTTCGAGCGCACGGATGAGAATCGCCGCGGCTACTCCGGCGGGCTCGCTGACGACGTTCAGCATGAAGTGCGCGCCGTAATTGAAAAAAATGTAGGCGTGGCCGGGAGCAAGATACATCGAGCGAATACGCGGCGTGGGCCCGCGGAAATGATGTCCCGCGGGATCGCCGGGCGGATAGGCCTCCGTTTCCACGATGCGGCCGCTCAGGCGGCCCGCGGGAAGGTCGTGGACGACCACTTTGCCAATGAGGAAGCGAGCGAGGTTGACGGTGTCGGCTGGAAGTTCTGCGCGGCGGAGCCGGCGAATTGAGAATTTCTCTGGATAGTCTTTGAGAGCAATACGTGGAGAGGACATAGGGTGCCGAGTCAGCGGGAAAGCAGCTTCCGCAGGTCTTCAGGTGGAACGAGATCTTGATACTCCGTGTGCTTGCGAAGGAAACTGGAGGCGTAAGGACAGAGCGGAACAACCCGAAGTTGTTTCTCGCGGGCGAAATCGAGCGCAAAGCGCATGAGCTTTGCCGCCAGGCCCTGGCCTTCGAGCGGCTGCGGCACTTCGGTGTGGAGCAAAACGATGCAGCCGGGAGTAAGGCGGTACGCGAGCAGGGCGCGAAGGCCGTTGATATATAGCTCGAATCGGTGTGCCTTTTCGTTGTGTGTGACGGCGACGTTATTCAGGCTTACATCCACGGATTCGCTCATGGGGACCTCCAGGTACCGGGAAAGTCTATCAGGGAATTCGAAAGCTACGGCGTGGGGAAGTCGGGAGGCTCGTTGTTGAAGAGGCGGGCGAGCTCCGCGTGATCGATAACGACCGCTGGGTCACGCTGGATGGCGTCGAAGTATTTTTTTTGGAAGGCGTCGCCGGACTCCGTGGGAACAAACATTTTCCGCGCAAGCGCGATGGCGCTGCTGGTGTATTCCGGGGTGACGGGTTCCTTGGCAGTTAGCGTTTCATCGATGCGCACGACGAATTCGGAGATGTTATGGAGCCAGGCGAACTGTGCGTGGTCGATGACCAGTTGGAAAAGCTCGCCGGTGTTCACATGGCCGTGCTCGCGCTCGTATTCGCGGCGCTCCATGTTGATAAGAGTTTTGTGGAGACGTAGAAGAGCGAGACGCAGAGTAAGGAGTTTCTCGCGGGCGGGGGAATCGTTGTTCGTGGGGAACAAATTGGAGCTTGGAGAATCCATTTTCGAATGACACCTCTATTCTCCGATAGTCGGCGGGCAATTTCAAAACGAATGCGGAAGGAAGAGCGCTCTGGCACAGAGTTCAGGAAGAACACAAAGAGTACGCAGAGAAACAAAGCGGGAAATCAGTCGTGATAGCGCTGCTCGCCAACGGGAAGCGGAATTGGAAGGCGGTTGCCCGGTAGCGGGAGCGGGCAGGTTGAGTAAGGAGTGTAGGCGCACGGAGGATTTTCCAGACGGTTGAAATCGAGCACGAGTTCGCCGGGTTTATCGAGGCCGTTGGTGGGAAAGCCGGTATAGAGAAACCGGCAGGCAGGGTAGGTGGTTGTGGTGCTGGTCGCGTCGCGAAGAATGAAGAAAAGCTTTGCGACCGCGGGATCCTCAAGAACGGGCTCCAGCCGAAATGTTAATCCCGCGAGCTTGAATTCCGCAACACCAGGAACGGGTTGGTCATAGCTGGTGCCGACGAGCGTGGCGAGAGTCACGGTCTTGTATGGAGAATACGGAATCCACCGGGCGATGACGCGAAAAGCGATATCGGGCTCGTACCACTTGAGTCCGTGAAAACCCGTGATGGCGGGGGAATGAGAATCCTTGACGCGAAGTGCGAAGCGCGTCTCGCGACGAATCACGTACAAGTTGAGTGTGCCGATGGTGAGATGAGGAGAAAGCTTATCTTTGTTTGCTACGGCTTGCAGAGTTTGCGATTTGGCGGGAGTCCCCGCGACGAGCAAGCCCGGAGGAAATCCTCCTGCCGGAGGATTTAGCATAACGGTTTCGCCTTCGAGGTGCAGGACCGCGAGACGAGCGGGTCCGGATGCGAGATGGATTTTGCTGTCAGGTGCGGAGCCGACGGAATTATCGCCAGGCTGGAGCCATTCCAGGCCGGCCAGAGATAGCCAGCCGTCCGGCTTGAGGAGGTCTGCCTTGTGTGCTTCGCGCCAGTCTGCGTTCTCTTTCTCCCAAGGGTTTTCCTGCGCGGCTGCTAGCCCGGGCAGCACAGCAAACACAAGGGCGGTGAAAGCCAGGCAGGCCGAACGATTCCTGAAACGCATGAGAAAGTATACCGTGAAAGAGAACACGCCGAAAATGAAGATGAGGAGAAAGAGCATGACCACGCCGCAGATTGTCTGGAGGCGCGGCACCTGGAACTGGAAACGAATCACTGAGCTGCAGAAATATGATTCCCCGGCATTACTATTTACATGGAAGTATACGGTAGGTCGTTGAGGATAGTAACGTTAGCTAAACCGATTTTCTGATGCAATCACGCAATTCTTTTGTTGCTTGAGATTCAACCAGGAGGCGCTTCTCCTTATCAAATCTAAGGTAGTCAAATCATGCTTTCCTCAGCGGGAATGATCGTCTTGATTCGCTTCCGCGGGGCGAGGACAAAAGGAAAATAGACGATTATGAGAAAGACAAGGCTTACCGCAGGGCTGTTGGCATTTTCCTTGCTGCTTGCCGCCGGTGCCATCGCCGGTAGCTCCAACAAGGGTACGCTGAAGGTCGATGATACCGTTACTGTCGCTGGCAAACAGCTCCCGGCCGGCACCTATCAAGTGGAATGGACGGGAAGCGGATCGAGCGTGGAAGTCAGCATTTCCGGCTCCAAGGGCGCAGTCGTCAACGTTCCGGCGCGGCTGCTTCAGCTCAAGAAGGCCGGGGCTGAGAATGGGTATTCCACCAACACCGATCAGGCTGGTAACAAAGAGCTGACGGGGATTTTCTTCGGCGGCAAGAAGTATCAGTTGTCGATCGGCGAAGCTTCCGCGGCGACGATTGCACCTTCAGACAAAACGCAAGGGAGCAACTAACCTCGCCATTTGATCTCGAGGTTCGTGGATAGAAGAGGAGGGGCCGCGGGAGCGGTCCCTTTTTTTGTCCATGTGTAATTTAGGTCCTTGAAGCTCAAGAGCATGGCTACCTGACACTAAGAGAGACTGTCGATTGCAACCAGGTGAGGTAATCTAACCGCATGAGTACCCATAAGTGTATGATTTGGAGCGCTTGGTCCTGTGGAGGATTGGCCTTTCTTGAAATAGGTTGAGTTTATCGCCTGACCGAGTGCAATTCCCGACTTCTGGTTCTTAACATCGGAGGAAGCTGCATGCTTGTAGGTGTGCCCCGAGAGAGTTTTCCCGGAGAGCGGCGAGTCGCGCTGGTGCCCGCGACTATTCCCCATTTGACAAAGGCGGGCCTGGAAGTTGTGGTGGAAGCCGGAGCCGGAATCAGCGCCGGTTATCCAGACGCGGACTATACCGCAAAAGGCGCAAAGATTGTCTCCGACCGCGCCGATCTCTTTCGGGCCGCCGACATCGTGGTTCAAATTCTCTGCTATGGATCGAACGACAGGACCGGCAAGGCCGACGTTCCGCTGTTCCGCAGCGGGCAAGTACTCATTGGATTCTTGAGGCCGCTGGGCTCCATCGAAACGATTCAGGAAATCGCCGCCAAGGGAGTGACCTCGTTTTCCGTGGAATTGATGCCGCGAACGACACGCGCGCAGAGCATGGACGTGCTTTCGTCGATGGCCACGATTTGCGGTTACAAAGCAGTTGTGCTTGCCGCGGACACTTCGCCGCGCATTTTTCCGATGCTCACGACCGCTGCCGGAACGATTACGCCCGGACGCGTTTTCGTGATTGGAGCGGGCGTGGCTGGTTTGCAAGCGATTGCTACGGCCCGGAGGCTTGGCGCGGTCGCTTCGGCGTACGACCTGCGTCCGGCGGCGAAAGAGCAAGTGCAGAGCCTCGGCGGACGCTTCGTCGAGCTTCCCATCGAGGCTAAGGATGCCGAAGATGCGCGCGGGTACGCGCGGGCGCAGGATGAAACGTTTTACAGGCGCCAGCGTGAACTGCTGGGAAAAATAGTGGTAGAGAGCGACGTGGTGATCAGTGCGGCGGTTATCCCAGGGAAGAAGCCTCCGATTTTGGTGACGAAAGAGATGGTAGCGAGCATGGCGCCAGGGTCGGTGATCGTCGATTTGGCCGGAGAGCGCGGAGGAAATTGCGAGTTGACACGGCCGGGCGAGATCGTCGTGGAGCACCGCGTGACGATCATCGGCTGGTTCAATCTGGCAAGCACGGTGCCGTATCACGCCAGCCAGATGTACGCGCGAAACGTAAGTGCTTTCCTGCTGCACCTCGTCAAAGATGGAAAGCTGCAGCTCAACCTGGACGACGAAATTGTCCGCGAAACGCTGCTGACCCGGGGCGAAGAAGTAGTCAACCCGCGTATCAGGGAATTTTTCTCGCTCCCGGCCCTACCGGCTGAATCGAAGGAGGTGGCGAAGTCATGAAGCTAGATCTGCTTACCAGCCTCTACGTTTTCATGCTGGCCGCATTTATCGGATTTGAAGTCATCCGCCGCGTTTCCCCTCTTCTGCATACCCCCTTGATGTCGTTGACCAACGCGCTCGATGCCATCGCCGTTGTGGGCGCCATCATTATGGCTGGCGAGTACCATGCACACAGGGCGACGCTCGCGAAAATCCTG
>MNEA01000139.1 GCA_001917435.1 Acidobacteria bacterium 13_2_20CM_2_57_6 | reverse complement strand
GCCGAAGCTGCAGTCGCTGTAAGTAGTTGAAATTATGGAGCGGCCTATCGGAATCGAACCGACACCTGAACCTTGGCAAGGTTCCGTACTACCACTATACTAAGGCCGCTCAACGACTCTCTTTTTATAACATGCCCGCACGGCAGCCACAAGCCTTCCCCACCCCTACCGGCGTAGGGCCAAACGCTGCAAAGGCCAGACTGGTCAGGAAACCTGGGTTATCCGGGCGGACTTCACCACCGGCGAGCGGCGCTGGCGCTCTGCGAAGCGGGTAGCCTTATCCTTGTCCGTGTAAACGCGGCCGAACTTTTCCCCGTCGGCGTAAAACACACTGACAAGAAAATGGTGATGTTTGCGCCGGCGATCCTTGTCAAAGGAAGTCTTGCCCTGTGTCCCCGTTTTTTTCGTTTCCGCTTTTGTCACGTTGGCCACCCTGTCGGAAGAAGTTCCGTAATTCACTATCTCAAGGGACCCCGCTAGACACAAGTACCAGAGAAGATAGTAACACGCGCTTTATTACGCAGAAAAGCGAGCAAAGGCATAGCAGGAACTTGCCGGAAAGCGGCAAAGATCCGGCTGTATCCCAGGTTCCCTGAGTATTCATTCCCGCCGCCTTTGTTAAGAGAGTGTTTCAGGCCATTAAAATGGAGAAACTGCAGGCCAATTTGTCTGGAAAATTGTTGTGGGCTACGAAACATTTTTCGGTTTTCAACGTCTTTACCAATGAGGAGAAGATAAGCTGAATGTGGCGGAGAAACGTAATGATGATAAACGCCCCAAAACAACCGCCTGTCGTGGAAGATCTGCGGAACCATTCCCAGGAACAGATCGCTGAATTGCGTCAACTTCTGGCTGTGGGCGCGCCTTCGCGGCCAGATCCGCGCCGGCCTGGCTTTTATGAAGTGGAGGGTCTCTCTAGCACGTACTACGTGTTCAAGTATCCGACAGGCACAAAAGTGTTGCTGCTTGGCGTATGGGATCGCGAGAGCGATCCAGTAGCCGCTATGGTGTCGTGTTCCTGCCCCGCAGCATAATTCCTTTTTTCGCCGCGCCCCTGAAAAACGAGCAACTGAAAAGAGCGCCCGACCGAGTCGGGGCGCTCTTTTAGTCTTCCTCCAGTTCCAGCGCAGCCGAGTTGATGCAATACCGCATTCCGGTAGGTTGCGGTCCATCATCGAAGACGTGGCCGAGGTGGGCGTCGCACCGGCTGCACTTCACTTCCGTCCGCTGCATGCCACGACTCGTGTCGCTCTCTGCCTCGACGGCCTCATCGGTGGCGGGAGCGTAGAAACTGGGCCACCCGGAGCCTGAGTGGTATTTCGTCTCAGAACGAAATAAAGGCTGGCCGCAGCAAACGCATTTGTAGATCCCGGGAGTCTCAGTGCCTTCGTATTCGCCCGTGAAAGGAGGCTCCGTGCCCTTCTGCCTGGTCACATAGTACTGATTTGGTGTGAGTTGCTTCCTCCAAGCCTGCACATCTTTCCGAATCTTTTCTTCCATCGTCAATCCCCCCAAGCACGTTTTTCATTGCTCCGCACACTATCAGATTCTGTCTATCCGTCGAAAGGTTCAGCTGCTTCGTCCCATGCGCTTGACGTTCCGCAAAGCTCTCGTTTCGAACGGGATACAGGTATAGAAAGAGAGACATTTCCCGCTCCCGGCCGTCTATGCAAAAACGGAGGCTTCCTTGATGAAACAGTTTCATACCAGAGGGCAGGTTATCTCTTCGCCGGTCGTTGCCGACGGTCAGCTCTATTTTGGAAGCAGCGATCATTGCCTCTATGCCCTCGACCCAGCCACAGGTTCACAGAAGTGGAAATTCAAGTCCGATGGCCGTATCACCTCAACGCCAGCGGTTTCGGGCGGCGTTGTTTACTTTGGTAGCTATGACGGCAACTTTTACGCCGTCGACGCCGCCACCGGGCAGTTGAGGTGGAAATTCAAGACACAGGGAGAGCGCCGGTTCTCTGCAACGCACCTGCATGGTGCGGAACCTGGGTGGTGTCTACTTTGGCAGCGGCGATAGCAACATTTACGCGTTGGACGCCGCTTCCGGCAGTTTGAAATGGAAATTCAAAACCGGCGATGTGGTTCATGCGTCTCCGGCTATTTCAGGCGGAATTCTTTTTGTGGGAAGCTGGGACAGTTATTTCTATGCGCTGGACGCTGGGAGCGGAAGGGAGGTCTGGCGCTTCAAAACCGGCGAGGATCCGGTGATTCACAACCAAGTCGGCATCCAGTCTTCGGTAGCGGTTGCGGATGGTGTGGTGTACTTTGGCTGCCGCGATTCCAAGTTTTACGCCGTGGATGCGGCCACCGGAAAGGAAAGGTGGTCCTATCCGAACAAAGGATCATGGGTCATCTCTTCGCCGGCAGTATCGGAGGGCAAGGTTTACTTCGCTACCTCGGATTCAGGCTTATTTCATGTGCTGGATGCCAAGTCCGGCACTCCTCTCTATTCCCTCGATTTCAAGCACTGGGTGTTCTTTTCCTCACCCGCGATTGCCGGCGGAACTCTTTATATCGGCTCACATCAGGGGAGGCTCAACGCCATCGACTTAGAAGAACAAAAAGTCGCCTGGACGTTTGAAACCGATGGCTCTAAAAAGAACGGTCCCGCTTACACAAAGGATGGCACTCCCAACTACGAAGCAGCATTCTTCGATTTTTTTTACGATGACATGGTTAGCGGCGTCCAGAAAATGCTATCCGTCGGGGCTATACTTTCTTCCCCCGTCGCAGCCGGGAACACCGTTTATGTGGGCAGCACAGATGGCAACGTCTATGCGCTGATGTAGTCGGCTTTGCTCCCGGCCCAATACCTGGCGGACCGCCTCGACAACCGAAGAATCTTCGTTGACTTGCCGCCGCGTTTCCTTTATTTTGGTATTTCGCAATGGACTGCATGCACACAGATCGCGCGGATCGTCATCATCATCACGGCCACACGCCGCGCCCGCTGAGGTGTGCATAGCGATTCGCTAAACAAAGCACTCTTTGGCCCGCTGGCGCAGCAAGCCCCAGCGGGATTTTTATTTTCAGGAGACGACATCGTGGAGATCGATTTTCAAAAGGGCGGCGGGCTAATACCGGCCATCATTCAGGACGATCGCAATGGCGACGTATTGATGCTTGGCTTTATGAATGCGGAATCACTTGAGGAAACGCGGCGCACGGGTGAAGTCGTGTTTTTCAGCCGTTCGCGGAGCAAGTTATGGAAAAAAGGCGAATCCAGCGGCCACGTCTTGCGGGTTCGCGAGATGCGCGTGGATTGCGATGCCGACGCGCTCCTCGTTCGCGTCGAAGCCGTCGGCCCGGGCGTCTGTCACGAGGGTTACCGAAGCTGCTTCTTCCGCGCAATCGAGACGGATGGAAAGTCAAAAATCATCGCCGAGCGCACCTTCTCGCCGGAGAAAGTCTACAGCAAGGAGAAATCTCGATGAGCCGGCTGAAGCTGGGAATCCCTAAAGGCAGCCTGCAGGACGCGACGCTTGACCTTTTTTCGCGCGCCGGATGGAAAATCACGATGAGTTCGCGCAGCTACGTTCCGACGATTGACGACCCGGAAATCGAATGCCTCATGGTGCGCGCGCAGGAAATGGCGCGCTACGTCGAATCCGGCGCCCTGGACGCGGGAATCACGGGACACGACTGGGTGGTGGAGACGAGCGCGGCCGTGGAAGAACTTTCGGAGCTGGTTTACGCCAAACAACGTCTTGCGCGCGTGCGCTGGGTCCTCGCGGTGCCGGAGGACTCCGCGATTCGCCATCCACGCGACCTGGAAGGTAAAGTCATCGCCACGGAAGTCGTGCACATTACGCAAAACTATCTTGCCAAACACGGCGTGAGGGCCCACGTGGAGTTTTCTTGGGGAGCCACGGAAGTGAAAGTTCCGCAGCTCGCGGATGCCATCGTCGAAGTTACTGAGACCGGCTCATCCCTGCGCGCCAATCGCCTGCGTATCGTGGACACGGTGCTCGAATCCGCGACCGTCTTCATCATGAATCGCGTCAGCGCTGCAGATTCCTGGAAGCTCGAAAAGGCAGAGAACCTGATTCTGATGCTGCAGGGCGCTATTGCGGCGGCGAGCAAAGTCGGCTTGCTTCTCAATGTCCATCGCGATGACCTGCAAGGTGTGCTGGGCGTGCTTCCGGCGCTCAAGAACCCCACCATTTCGGCTCTCAGCGACCCCGAGTGGGTAGCCATCAACACCATCGTCGAAGAAGCCGTTGTGCGGCAGATCTTGCCAAAGCTTAAAGCCGCTAAAGCCCAGGGCATCGTCGAATATCCCTTGAACAAAATCGTACTCTGATGCGCATCCTCAAACTCACCCCGCGAACCGAAAGGTGGCTGCTCGCGCGCCGCGCCCAGCGCGACAACGAAGCGCAATCCGTGGCCGCTGAAATCGTCGCCGATGTCCGCAAGCGTGGCGATTCCGCTCTCTTCGCCTGGAGCAAAAAACTGGACGACCTGGACCTCACGCGCGCCGGAGTTTGGATTTCGCGAGAAGAAATCCGGTCTGCCAAATCACAGGTGAGCCCCGATTTCTTGAAGTCCGTCCAGAGAGCTGCGAAAAACGTCCGCCTGGTCGCCGAACGGCAGCTTCCACGGCCGTGGACCGTCGAAACTGAACCTGGCGTCAAAATCAGCCAGCGCGTTTCGCCTATCGAATCCATCGGCTGCTACGTCCCCGGCGGCCGATTTTCGCTTGTATCCACGCTGGTCATGACCGTGGTACCCGCAAGAGTTGCCGGCGTTTCACGCATTATTGCGGTTTGCCCGAAGCCAAATGCCGAGTTGTTGGCGACGGCGAACTTGCTCGGCGTCGAAAAGATCGCGCGCGTGGGCGGAGCGCAAGCGATCGCCGCTCTCGCTTATGGAACAAATTCGATTCCGCGCGTGGAAAAAATTTTTGGTCCGGGCAACAAATATGTCACCGCTGCCAAACAACTTGTCAGCAGCGATTGCGCCATCGATCTGCCGGCTGGCCCCACTGAGGCAGTCGTCCTGGCTGCCGAAGGAAATGCGCGCTGGATCGCCGCCGATCTCCTCGCCCAAGCGGAGCACGCCAAAGACGCAGCAAGTTTCTTCGTTACCACCTCACGCTCATTTGCAAAAAAAGTGCAACGCGAGATTAAATGGCAGCTCGCCGAACTTCCTCCAGGAATGGCCGGCGTCTCCACGGAAACCGCCGGCGCAATTCTCCTGGCGGATTCGCTTGAGCAAGCTTGCGAATTTATCAATCGCTTCGCGCCGGAGCACCTCAGCCTGCCGGAAAGCGCTGAGCGGCTCCTGCAAAAAACCCGATCGGCGGGCACTATCTTTCTCGGTCCCTGGGGGGCACAGCCGCTTGGGGACTACGCGACGGGCAGCAATCACGTCCTCCCGACCGGGGGCTGGGCGCGCCGGCGCGGCGGGCTTTCAGCGGCTGACTTTGTGAAATGTATCAGCGTGCAAGCCATTCGCCGCAACGGGTTCCTTCGCCTCGCCGATGCCGTCGAAACTTTGGCAGAATCCGAGGGCTTGATGGCTCACCGTAACGCCGTGAGGGTTCGCCGATGAAGGTTCAGTTGCCAGTGCGAAAGGCCATTCTGAATCGCCGCACCTATGAAGCGCCCGCCGAGGGGCGCGCGGATAAGCTGCGGCTGGACTTCAATGAGAACACGACGGGCTGCTCCCCGGCCGTGCGGCGCGCGCTGGCAAGACTGACGGCCAAAGAACTGGCGATGTACCCGGAATATCAGGCGTCAACAGCGCGCCTGGCTCGCTACTTCGGCGTTCACCCAGAAGAACTCTTGCTCGCGAACGGCGGGGACGACGCGCTGCGGGTTTTCTTCGACACCTTCGTCGAAGCCGGAAGCAGCGTTTTGATTTGCGAACCTACGTTTCCCATGTACCGCTACTACGCTGAAATTTACGGCGCCAGAATTTCCGCAATGCGCTACGGGAACGAAATGGAGTTTCCGCTGGACGGTGTCATCGCCGAGCTGAGCGAAAATCCGCGCCTCCTTTTTCTTGCCAATCCCAACAACCCAACGGGAACTCTCTTTGGCTTCAACGAATTGAGAAAAATCCTTTGTGCAGCCACCCACACCGCTGTCGTGATGGACGAAGCGTACGCGGAGTTTTCGGACTTCTCGGCAGTTTCCTGGATTCGGAAATTTCCTAATCTATTTGTCGCGAGAACTTTTTCCAAAGTCGCTGGACTCGCTTCGCTCCGCCTTGGCGCGGTCATCGCCTGCAAAGAATCCCTTGCCTTTGTGCGACGGGCCATGCCGCCATTTCCGGTGAATCTTGCCGCGCTCGTGGCCGCCGAAGCCGCTGTGAAAGACCGCGCAACGATGCAAGCGTACGTCAACGAGGTGAAGCATTTGCGTGTGTGGCTAGCCGCTGAATTGCGGAAGCTCGGCGTACCCTCCTTTCCAAGCGCAGGAAATTTTCTGCTGGCCAACTTCGGACCAAAGGGACCCGCGCTCTTTCGAAAGCTTGAGAAGCAAGGAATTCTTCTGCGCGAGCGCACCAAGGACATGGGCCCGGGATTCGTCCGCATCTCCATCGGAACGTCAGCCGAAATGAATAGGCTTGTGAAGACTATTCGAAAGGAATGGAAAGCGCTCGCCTGAATTCTGGGATCGCAAAAACAAATGCCACGAACCGCCGCGATTCATCGCAAAACAAACGAGACGGACATCCGCTTGAAGCTTAATCTGGATGGCCGTGGAAGCGCCCACGTCGCCACGGGAATCCGCTTCTTCGATCACATGCTCGAATTGGTCGCGCGGCACGGCGCATTTGACTTACGCGTGGACGCTCGCGGCGATCTTGACGTGGACCAGCATCATACCGTCGAAGACGTGGGCATCACCCTGGGCGAAGCCGTTCAGAAAGCGCTCGGCTCCAAGCGAGGGATTTTGCGTGCAGGTTATTTTCTGATGCCCATGGACGAAACGCTCGCCGCCGCTGCGATTGATCTGGGCGGCCGGCCCTACTGCGTCGTAAAAGCAACGATCGCCGCAAATCGCGTCGGCGATTTTCAAGTTGAGCTGGTGGAGGATTTTTTCCAGGGTTTCGCGCAGTCGGCAAAAGCCAACGTTCATCTCCGCGCCCTGTACGGCCGTTCCTCGCATCATCAAGTCGAAGCCATCTTCAAGGCATTTGCGCGTGCGCTGCGTTTCGCGGTGTCTCGCGACAGGCGCCTTCGCCAGGTTTTGCCCAGCACCAAGGGGCTGCTATGAAAATAACAATTCTCGATTACGGCGCCGGCAATGTGCCCTCCGTCGAACGCGCTCTCCAGCGTCTCGGCGTTGAATCGCAGCGCACATCGTCGCCTGAAAGCATTTCAAGGGCGGAAGCGTTGCTTCTTCCCGGCGTCGGTCATTACGCCGCGCTGGTTCGCGCCCTCGATGAAAAACATTTCCGCGCACCTTTGCTCGACGCCATCGGCCGGGGCGTGCCTTTTCTGGGAATCTGCCTCGGGCTGCAGGTTCTCTTTAATTCGAGTGAAGAGGCTTCTGAGCTCCGGGGCCTGAGTCTTCTATCGGGAGTCGTCTCCGCCTTGCCCCCCAACGTGAAGCTCCCGCACATGGGTTGGAACCAGATTGAGAAGAAGCGCGAGTCTTCCCTTCTCACAGGTATTGATCTCGGAGCGTATTTCTATTTTGCGCACTCCTACGCGGCGCTTGATTCCGGTGCGGCCGCAGCCACCTGCTCCCACGGCACGGAATTCGCAGCAGTCATCGAGCAACGAAATGTTCTTGCGGTGCAATTTCATCCCGAAAAAAGCGGCGACTCTGGCGCTCGCGTTCTCCAGAATTTCCTGAGGCTTGCGGCATGAGCCTCGCGCACCGCATCATTCCGTGCCTAGATACGGACGGCGAACGCGTCGTGAAAGGGGTGAATTTTGTGGGTCTGCGAGATGCCGGCGACCCCGTTGCGCTCGCCAGCCGATACGATACGGAAGGTGCAGACGAATTGGTCGTACTCGACATCGCGGCGTCGCGCGATCGCCGCCCTACTTTTCTCGAAACAATTCGCCGCGTCGCCGCTGAATTGGCAATCCCTCTCACCGCCGGCGGGGGCATTCGAACGCTGGAAGATGGCCGTGCCGTGGTACGTGCCGGCGCGGACAAAGTCACCGTGAACACCGCTGCGGTCGAGCGGCCGGCGCTGATTTCCGAACTGTCGCGCGAATTCGGCGCGCAAGCGGTGGTCCTGGCAATTGATGCAAAGCGCGTTGGCGATCACTGGGACGTCATGGTCCGCGGCGGACGCGAATCCGCATCACGCGATGCCCTCGAATGGGCGCGGATGGGCGTCGCGGCAGGCGCCGGTGAAATTCTGCTGACGTCTGTGGATCGCGACGGCACGCAAAGCGGCTTCGACGTGACGCTGACCGCGGCAGTTTCCGCCGCCGTAAGCGTTCCGGTGATCGCATCCGGCGGCGCGAAATCGCCGGGTCATTTTGTCGAAATCTTCCGAGATGGTGCAGCCGACGCGGCTTTGGCCGCCTCCATCTTTCACGATGAAGTGCAATCCATTCGAGCTCTGAAGCAATTTCTCGCCTCAAGCGGCATTGAGGTTCGCTTGCCGTGCTGATTCCCTGCATCGACTTGCAAGGCGGGCAAGCCGTTCAATTGGTGCATGGTCGGAAGCGCGAGCTTGCCGTCGCGGATGTCTTTGGCCAGCTGGAGAAATTCAAGAAGTATCCCTGGCTGCACGTCATTGATCTGAACGCCGCCATGGGCAAGGGCGCGAACGACGAACTCGTTCAAGGCCTATGCCTGAAAGCGCGGAAGGATTTTGGGATGAAAGTTCGCGTCGGCGGCGGCATTCGAAGCATTTCCCGCGCGCTAGAGGTTGCCGCGTGGGGCGCGACCCAAATCATTGTCGGAAGCGCAGCGTTCCGTGGCGAAAAAGTGAATAAAGACTTTCTGGAGCAGCTCGTGAGAAATATCCCCTGCGAGAAAATCGTCATCGCCCTGGACACCGCCCGCGGAAAAATCGCGATTCGGGGCTGGCGGAAGAGGCTGACGTTGCAGGCCGAAAGGGTGATGACGCTACTCGAACCTTACTGCGCAGGGTTTCTCTGCACGGATGTGGATCGCGAAGGCACCATGAGCGGAGTGAACCTCGAGTGGTTTCGAATGCTGCGTGACGCGACGTCGCATCCGATTATCGCCGCCGGTGGCATCAAAACGCGGAGCGAAATTGCCGCATTAGAAGAAATCGGCATGGACGCCGCCGTCGGCATGGCCATGTACAGGGACCAATTGCGCTGAGAAAAGGCAGTGTGCTTCATCGGAGATAGGCATCCGTGATGTACTGCTGCACCATGCGTTGGGTGTTGAAGAATGATCCGTTGATGGCGACGGCATGTTGCATGACTTCCAAAAATTTTCCGCGATCGTTGTAGTACATGGGGAGAATCACGGTTTCGAGCTTGCTATAGAGCGATTCCACTTCAGCGCTGTTGTCGGTGGGAGTATTGCCGGCCGCGGTGCGCCGCGACTCGCCGATCGACCAGCCGGTGACGCCTTCGATATGACCCTCCACCCACCAGCCGTCGAGAATGCTCAGGCTCGGCACGCCGTTCAGCGCGGCCTTCATGCCGCTGGTGCCGGAGGCCTCCAGAGGGAACTGCGGCGTGTTGAGCCAAAGGTCCACGCCGGAAGTTAATTTTCCACCGAGCTCGAGATTGTAGTCGTCAAGGAAGACCACCGGCACGGCTTTCCGCAGCGCTTTCTTCGCGTGGAAAATCCGGCGTATGATGTCCTTCCCGCCGGCATCGTTCGGATGCGCCTTGCCGGCATAAATGATCTGAAAGGGGCCGGCATTCTTGGCAATCTGCCGGAGACGATCAAGATCGGCTAGGATCAGGTCGGCGCGCTTGTATCCCGTCGCGCGCCGCGCGAAGCCAATCGTGAAAACCTCAGGATCGAACTTGAGGCCCGTCTTCTGGCGAACCGTCTCGAGCAAATCGTGCTTGGCGATCAGGTGCGCCGCCCATACTTCCTCCGCGGGCAAGCCCAGCGCGCTCCGCAGACTGTAATTGTCCTCGCGCCACGACGGAATGTAGCGGTCAAACAGTTGTTGAAATGGCGCCGAGGTCCAACTACCGGCGTGCACGCCGTTGGTAATGGCCTCGATGGGCACTTCCGGAAACATCTGCCGTGAAGTTTCACCGTGCTGCTTGGCGACGCCGTTAACGTAGGTGCTCAGGCCCAGCGCCAGTTGCGTCATGTTGAGCGATGCTCCACGGCGCGCGGCTTCTTGCAAATCCAGAAAATTTTGCTCTGCCTGCAAAACGCGCTTCATCAAATCCGCCGAAGAGGCATCCTTCAAATCGAGAAACCCGGTCTGCCCGGGAAACACTCGCGTAAAGTATTCCATCGGAAAACGATCGTGCCCGGCCGGCACTGGAGTGTGGGTCGTGAAGACGCATTTACTGCGGACCTTTTCGATGTCCTCGCTACGGATGGATTTCCGTCCCGCCTTTGTAGCTTCTTCGTCGAGCAATTGCAGCGTAAGCAGCGCGGCGTGGCCTTCGTTCATGTGGTAGCGCGTGAGGTCGTTGTAGCCCAGCGCGTGGAGAATGCGCACGCCTCCGATTCCTAAGATGACTTCCTGGCACAAACGGTAATAGGAATCGCCGCCATACAAACTGCCGGTGAGATTGCGATCGGCTTCCGTGTTGGAGGGAAGATCGGCGTCGAGAAAATAGATGGGCACTTCAAAACCGCGCACGCCCTTTGCAGAATAGCGCCAGCATCGCAGCTCAACACGGCGGGTTTCAATGGAGACGCTGGCTCGCGCGGGCTCCTCTGTCAGGAAGTCTTCCACGCGCCATTCGACTGGTTCTTCGGTCTGGGAACCATCTTCGGCGAGGCGTTGCGTGAAGTATCCCTTGCGGTAAAGCAAGGAGACAGCCACCATCGGGAGGCGCAGGTCCGCGGCGGCGCGAATGGTGTCGCCCGCAAGAACGCCGAGCCCGCCGCTGTAACTCGGCATGGCGTTCTCCAAAGCAATCTCCATCGAAAAGTAGGCGACCAATCGCCTTATGGAATTCGGCTGACTTGCCATTTCACTCGCTTTTCATTTCCGTGCGGACAACCGCTACCGTGCGGAAAATCACGCATATATAAACCTTAGATTGTCAGGGATTCGTGACGCGCAAGCAAGCGCCACGGGAATTGCGTGTGTCCATGCGTCCTATTCTGTGTTGCGCCGCTACCATAAAAACAAAGAGGGCGCCGTAGCGCCCCCTTCTGGAGATTTGCTCTCAGTGACTCGTAGCCTCTTCGTTAGAACTCGAAGCGCAGGGAGAGTTGCGCCTGGCGCGGATCGCCGACGCCAAGGCGGAGGAACCCGTCAAAGTTGAACAGTGCCGGTGTGACAAGGGGATTCACGTTGTTCTTGTTGTTGAAGGTGTTAAACATTTCGATCGCTGGAATGAGTCTGTATCGCTCTCCAAGCTTGAAAGGGCGCATCGCCCGCCAATCGAATGAAGTATATTCATTGTTTTTCCATGTCGAATTGCGTTTGCAGCCTGCAGTAGCCGCACAGTTTGCGGGAGTGATGGGCTGTGGCGTATGTGCTTGAAGGCGGGCGTCCAAGTTAAACCCGCCGGGAAGCTCGAAATAGCTGAAGAGATTGAACTTGTGACGTTCATCACGATCGGAAAAACCGTAATCCCGCGCCGGATTGCGCGGGTCAAGCCGACGATCCGTAAAAGGGTCGCGCTCGTTCGAGTCGCTATCCAAATCTTCCGAAAGCACGTAGTTCCACTCCAACTGGAAACGCTGACTAAAGCGTTTTCTCATTCCGAGAGTGAGCCCGCGATAGAGTGATTTTGCAGTGCTTCCGGTTATCATCATGCCACCAAGCTGCGGGCCAAAAGTATTTGCCAACCCGGGTAAATCTCCTGCTCGTACGCTACGTTTGTTGTGTAAATTCGCGGATTCGCATAGTGCTTGCTGAAAAGACGAACACCCGTAAAGCACGGAAATGGGTTCACGGGAGTGCCCAACGCGCAGGAAGCATTGCCGGGAGTGACCGGAAAGTCGCCCGGCCAAGCAGGTCCGCCGCCGAATGCCGACGTGGTGAAAATCGTGCTCTGCTGCACACCATTGGTGGTGATCGAACCCACCTGCGAAAGCATGTTTTGGCGCCCGTTGAAGATACCGTAACTCGCCCGGAACAGAGACTTGTGGTTATTCAGAACATCCCAGGCCAATCCGACTCTCGGTTGGAACTCCTTCTTCTGGCTATGAAGCGTACCATCCGATGGGAACAAGGGGTTACTCAGGAAGATGCCATACGCAGTCTTGCTGGGAGGCGTAATCACGTTCGGGAAAATCTCGGCTTCCCATCGCAGACCATAGCTCAAGCTGAGATTCGGCAGGATTTGCCACTTGTCCTGAGCGAAGAGTGCGTAGTCCTCATTGTTGATGCTCGAAGCCCCAGGCTTTATGTTAATCAGGCCCGTCGGCACGCCATCCTGAAGGTAGAAGATAAGCGGCCCGCCCACACTACTACCGGCTGCGCACGTTTGTCCCTTGTCCTGGGTGATCCAACCGGTGAACGTTCCGGTGCCCGTGAGACACTCGCCCACCGTCGGACCAAACCCACCTGCGGCGTCGGGGGACGCGTACCGCAGAAACCCGACTACGCTGTCGAAGATGTAGCGTCCGGTAAAGAACCCGCGGAATACCTGGGTGTTGTTCGTGTGAAGCCAGTCGCCGCCAAACTTGAAACTATGTTTGCCGTGAACGACTGAAAAATTGTCCCGGAGCTGTGTGCGCCAAATGGTTTCGTCGACGGTAGGTTCAAGAAAGAAGGGATTGCCGAAACGGAAGGTCGTGCCGAACCCCATGGCGGTGTCCGCCGGTATCTTGGATGGAGTAGCTGCTCGCGGCCTGATCTCGCGCTGGTAGCTGAAGTGCGCTTCGTTCAGCTTGTTCGAGGAGACGGTGGTGTAGTGATTAGCATTGATGACATTGATTTTCGACGGTCCCTCGATTCCGTTCGCAGAATCTCCGTACGTCGGCACGTCGAAGGTTTGGTTCGTGTTTTTCGAGTAGTCGAAATTGTAAGACAGGGCAAACTGATTTTTCTGATTTACGTTCCAGTCGAATCGGCCAAGCGCGGCTGAGTTTCGGATGGGATGCTTGACGGGTTGGCCATCGTCCTGGCCTACTCCAGCCTTCAGAAAATTCAGGAGCGCAACTCTCTGGCATTCAGCGCTGGCGTTTATCACGGCGTCATTGACTCCCACGATCGGGGCCGTCACGGAACATGCCGGTCCGAGCGGCGCGCTCAGATTGGGGCGCGTCAGCTCTGCGATAATTTGTTCAAATGCACCAAAAATGAACATTTTGTCTTTTACAATGGGTCCACCCATCGTTCCGCCAAACTGGTTGCGGCGAAAATCCTGGAGTGGTTTGCCATCAGAAGTTGCCGCTGTAAGCGCTTCGGTGCGGAAGTATTCAAAACCGCTCCCGTGGACATCATTCGTTCCGGACTTAGTAATGACGTTGACAACGCCGCCTGCCGTCCGACCAAATTCGGCGTTGGCCCCGCTGGCGACTACTTGAAATTCCTTGACCGCATCGAGAGTGATGTCAATTGCAGCGCGTTGTCCGCCGAGCTGCTCGCCGAAGAAGCCGTTGTTGTAGTCACCCCCATCGAGGCTTATGTTATTGAACACGCCGCGCTGGCCGTTGAAGTTGATCTCGTCTCCATCCGGCCCCTGGGTAATTGCCACACCGGGTGTCAATGTCAACAAATCTTCAAACTTGCGCCCAAGGACTGGCGTCGCGCTGACCGTGAGTTCGCTCAAGGTCGAGGACGATTCAGTTTTTGTCGTTTCGATGACTGGTACGTCTGTGACGACGATCTGTTGCGCAACCGAAGATACCTTCATGGTTACAGGCAACGTAATGGTCTGGCCTACAGTGAGGTTCACATTTTCCTGAACGATGGTCGCGAACCCGGATTTGCTTATTGTGAGGGTGTAGCGCCCCGGGGCAAGACTCAAGAAGGCAAAGTGACCGTCCGCATTTGTGGTGTCCGTCTGCACGAAATTGGTCGCCAGGTTTTTTGCTTCAACGGTCGTACCCGCGACGCTCCCGCCTTTTTCATCGAGCACGTCTCCCTGCACGGTCCCTGCGGTGATCTGCGATTGGCCCCACCCGAACGAGGCAAGCCCTAGCGCGAGTGTCAACACGAAAAACGAGCACAATAGTTTTCTCATTTTCTCTCCCCCAGACATCACAACCCCACATTCGGTCGAGCCTTGAGTTCCTCAAGAGGTTGAGGCGGCTCTAGGAGCCGGCGTAGAGCTGGAACGGCGCCCAATAGAAGGGCTTTTTGAATACCGAGTCGGAATCTGCGGAATGGAGGAGCGTGAGTTTGGCGTCGCGCAGAGCGGTGGCGGGGTCTTTGCCCTGGCTCAATTCGCTGTAAAGCGCGTCCATCAACTGCGGCGTGGAGGCGTCGCTGACTTCCCACAGAGCGCCGATGACATTGTGCGCTCCGGCCCGCAGAAAGGCCCACGAGAGGCCGACCAGGCCTTCGCCGGAATAGGCGCGTGTGCCAGAACCATTGCAAGCGGAAATGGTCACAAGGTTGGCGTTCAGGCGATGTCGGACGATGTCTCGAGCATACAGCTTGTAAGCGTCGCCAACGGGTTCCTTGCTGAGGATGACCGCGGATTCCAGCGGGCGAGCGCGGCTGGCAGTTCCATGCGTGACGAAATGGAGGTACGAGAAGCGCCCAGGTTCGCTGCCCAGGTAAGAGCTCGGCGTAGCCTGCGTGCCCTTCAAAATCGCGCGGCGCGACTCCGGAAAATACTGTTCGATCTTCTGCATTTCGGCGGGGGCCTGGGGCAGAGGGCCAAATTCGGGAACGGGAAGCGCATCACCGACGAGAAGCAGATTCTTTTCTTTGGGAGGCGCGCGAGTGGGGGCGGACGCCAGCAGCGATAAAGAGCTCGCCGTGGTCACGGTTACATCCTCGATCCAAAAATGAGGCCGCAGACCGGGCACGATCAGCGTTTCGAAATTAAGACCATAGAGGCTGGCGTCCGGCAGCAGGATCACTCGCGAACTTGGGAGAATCAGGTTCTTTGCAGGTTCCACCAGAGATGCGTACAGTTTTTCACCCGTCGAAGCAGCACTCTGCAAGAGGTCGCCGGACTTGAGTGTGAGTTCGCGATAGGACTTGATCAAACGATCGATCTCCGCAGCGGGTGGCAGGGTGAAATACTTTGTCTTCGAAGGCGTGACGGCCCAGAGATAGGAGTGCTTCTCGCCGAGCCAGTAAATGAGCAGTGTGGCGTGAAGGCGTTGGGCAAGTTGCTGGGGCGGAACGCGGGACGCGGCGCGTGGAGACTCAATTTGTTCGTTAGACGATAAACCCTCGGACAGAGTGCGTGCGCGGCTGAGTTCCGCCTGGTTCAACGCGTCGGCGGGCCTGCCATGGCGGATCAGGAAGTCGATGTATTCGCCGTACACTGCAATTCCGCTGGAAAGGAAACTTAATCGCAGCTCATCGTGGTTGACTGACCGTCTGGCTTGCTCGATCATGTTGATCGCTTTGAGGTATTGCCGTTCGGCTTCAACAAATTTTCCTTCGCCATCCCATACTTGCGCGAGGCCGGCTTCGGCTTCCCAACGCCGCCGTGTATCGACAGTCGGATCTCCGAGGACGCGCCTAAAGAAGTTCTCGGCGTCGGAGAAGCGCTTCTTGGCGTCCGCGATATGGCCTGCCATGAGAAGCGAATCAATGGTGCCAAATTTGTCTTGGCCTTCCTCTTCCATTTTCAGCGCTTCTTGGTTGTATTGCCCAGCCTCGCTGAGCCGCCCCGTTATCAGCATGATTTCCGCAAGGGTGTTGTTACACAGCGTTATGGTCTGCGCGTTTTTCAGCTCGTGCGCTCGCGTAAGAGTGGTGCGAGCAAGTTCCTCTGCTGGAGCGTACTCGCGTAAAGCCAGATAAGCGGTTGCAACGTCGGAGAACCAATAAGCTGAATACCCCGAAAGCCCGCTGGCTGAAGACGCTTGCGCGCCTTTCCCGTAAAAGTCGAGCGCATTCTCGAAGTCGCCTAGCTCAAAATAGCTCCAGCCGAGGTTGCCCAGAACGGTGGCCGACAGAGGCTTCAGACCCAAGGACCTCGAAAGATCCAGAGCGACATGAGCCCGGTCTATCGCCTCGTCAAAGTGTTCCCGGCTCATAGCCACCCTAGCAAGATTGTTGAGTACGCTTGCTTCTCCACCGCGGTCTCGCGCTTGGCGCACGAGCGTCAGCGCCTGCTCGAAGGTCATCTCACCTCTAGAGAATTTCTTTTGGTCGACCTCAAGCGCGCCACGAGCGTTCAATACATCTCCCAGGAGTTGGGGATGCGACGCTCTGGCAAATTGTTCGGCTTCGGCGAGATTCTTCTCGGATTCGGGGAATTGTTGAGCTTGTCGGTGAGCGATCCCTTCCATCATTGCTTTACGCACAGAGATATCTGTGGCAACAAGAGAGGCGGGAAGAGGCTCTCTCAGGACCGAGAGGGCCTCTTGGGAATCCGACTTGGTAAGGAGTACTTGCGCTTTAAGTACTTTTAGGCGCCAAGTCCATTCCAGGTTCTTGCCCGCGAGTCGCACCAAGGCGCCGTTGACGTCCCTGAGCGCTTTGTCCGCATCGTCGTGACGCAGAGTCCATAGAATTTGATCGTGAGTTGCTTGAAGGTATGCCGATGAATAGGTCCCGCGCGAGCACGACTCTGTCAGCAGCAGAAAAAACAGGCTTAGCGATATTACACATCTCACGGTGGTGACGGTTGTCCGTTGCCCCCAGTTTGGGCCACGGTGAGGTCGGCAACGTGGGGCGAGCCCAGTTCGAGGCGGAGCATTGTCAGGGTTTTCGTTCCTGGATAGGCAAGAACTTCGGCCAAGAAGATTTTCCCAAAATCTTTGACCTCGATGAGGTGCCGCTTGGCATCGACGCCCTTCAGCCGCGTCTCGATTTTTTCCACTAGCGAGCAAATGGCCACCTTGCGGTCTTCGTCGAGTGCCACTATTTTCCCGGATTTCTTGTCGCCTGCAATACCTTTTACCAGATCACTAAAGGTCTTGCATTTGACCAGCAGGTCGTGGCGAAGAATCACCTTCACGTCTTCTCCATTGATCTTCAACCCCTCGATGCGGCTGTCTTCGGCGATGATGTGGCCTTCAGGTTCTTTCGGGTTATGGATCGAAGTAAGTCGGGAGACGATACGCTCCGCTGTGACCATTCCCAGAATGTTAAGACCCTGGACCACCGTGCTGGCGTGAGTCACAAAAGTCTCGTCGCGCCGGCGCTTCCCGGAAATATGCGTGTGCGCGGACTTGAAGCAGACGAAATCCTGAAAATGGAAATTCTCGCCGTGCGCCACCGCGATTCCACCGATGCTGGAAAGCGAGGCCGAGGCCTGGGCCGGAATAATGGACCACAGCGGATGACGAAATTCTCCGCTAAGGGCATGGCCGTGGCCGTGAAAGTTGAAGGGAATACGGTGCAAGTGTGCCATCGGGGACCCCTCGACTGGTGGAGTGAGCTAACAGCTTGCAGGGGCACGAGAGTATCTTCAGAGACGAAACGCTAGCGCCGCCGAAATGTAGCATGTCGGAGCTAAGGTTCGATTTCCCTGAGGATGACCCACTTCCACTGCAGGCTGTTAATCTTATGCGTCTACCGTCGGAATGCAACGTTAAATGTGAAGTACTGCAGCTTGCTGTCATTGACAGCTTTTCCCGTAACAGGATCGGCGCCAAGGAAGACCAAACTGTACTGGCCGGGACGCAAAATCAATCCTGCCGGGATGGGCAGGTGCAATTCCTTCTTAGCCTTCTCTGCCGGGACCGTGATTTGCTGGAGGACGCGGCCGGAGGCATCCTGCAACTGACAGAGATAGGCAGGAAAACTGGAAGAGGGAATGAAATCAAGCTGCAGCAAAAATCCTTCGTTGGGCTGGACCTCGAGCGTAGCCCCATTGACGCCCGTCTCATTCCCTCCGCGAGTATCCGACGGCCGTAGTAAGAAGGATTGGCCATAAACTTCAGGAACGGCCCGGGATGAGGTATTCCTCGCTTGAGGAATCGTGACCGTATTTTGGTAGGCGATAATCAGCAACAGGGCCGCGAACGCCGGCACGGCAACCACGGGCTGGAACCAGCGCAGCCACCTGCCGCGCGCTGGAGCTGATTCCTTCCTAAACTGGCTCGCCTTTTCTTGCCGCAATACTTCGCGGGCGGTGTCAGCAAAAGTCACGAGCGCCTGGATATCGACCGCGCACTCCGCGCAATCGAAATAATGCTCTTCGTATTCGTCCCGCTGGGTCTGGGAAAGCTCGCCGAGCACGTACTTGACTGCTGCTTGCAGCTGTACGGCCTGATTATGATCCATAAGTGCCATCCGAAAGGTAGTGCCGTGGGTCACTAAAACGTTTCACCGGTTCCCCATCCAGGTCGCCCGCCGGGCAATCCCCATCTGGCCTTTCTCATAGAGCGCCTTGAATTTATCCTTCGCGCGATGAACCAGCACCCTCAGGTATTCGCGATCGACGCCAAACTCCTGACACACGGTGTCTTTCTCCTTTTCTTCCAAGAAGATAGCTCGCAACAGCTCGCGGTCACGCTTCGGCAGCCCATCAAGGATACGGCGGACTCGCTCCGCCGATTCCTTGGTGACGAGCATACCGTCCAGGTCCAATACTTTGTCGGGTATATCCATGTGCGCGTCCTCCAGAGGCTGATTCTTTGCGGAAGACCGGTAATGCTCCAGTAAAACGTTGTTACATATGGAGTTAACGAAAGCCCCGAAACGTTCCGGCTGCCGTACGCCGTCCTTGCGAAGCACGGCAATCACTCGGATAAACGTCTCCTGGCGAAGGTCCTCGACCTTATCGGACGTCAGCATGCGAGAACGCAGCTTGATGTGGAGAAGTTGCTCAAAATAAGCGACAAAGTGCTGCTCGGTCGAAGGATCCCCTTCCCGAAGCCGTTCCACATACGCCTTATCAAAAGTGAAGAATTCCACCAAAACCTCGGATTCTTGGGGACGGAGTATAGCTTCGCAGCCCTCCGTCGGCAAACGAGACTTATGTTTCGTCAAAAACGGTTGAAACGGAAGCCACGTCAGGCGCACTACTTGTGCGTAGGAACGCCCGAACGCTCGGGAGTCCTTATCCATGGGGACCCTCCCCGGTCCCCATGTGCCCCAATGGGCGCATCCAGGCTTGCCCCTGAACGGGCCGAGGATGCGCCTCCCTTCTCCTAAAGGGTGGGTCATTTCATTGCAGGGAGGCTTGATGGCAAGTCCAGTATGTTATCCAAATATGACGAATAGTGCCGCCTATTCTTACGGCCGCTCTTCTGGCCTGAAAGCTCAAGCGCCCTCAAACGGTAAGTCAGGCGCTCCTCCCATGACCGCGCTCAGCATTGAATTCGTGGCCAAGCCCCAGCAAGCCCACCGCGTGGAAGCAGCGATTCCAGCTGCCATCGCCGGTGCGCTCAAGGACGTGAACGGTTTCGCCGGATGCCTGGTAATGATTTCGAATCACGAGGCACGCTTAGTCACCGTCGTCACGCTCTGGGCCGGGCACCACCGCATGAAATGCTGCAACCAAAACGTGCGATGGGTAAACGCGCTGCTGGCCCCTTATCTCGACCACCGCCTGCGTGTGCAAACGATGGTCGCGCACTTGCCGGTGTTGCCGACGTCGCATTCCGTACCGATGAATGAGACAGAAAGCGTAGCCGGCAGTGAAGGTACTCGAAGGCAGGACGTCGAATGCGAAGACGAAACCGTTTGCGTCGCATAACGCATCCTATATGTATGGATTCGACAGAGAATGAGACTGTTCGTCGAGGTAAATCAGTGGGCCTGGGGGGGATGGTTGCGATGCTTGGGAAACGAAACTGCCGGGTGGGCTCTTGTAGCGGCGCCGCGATTACTACATTGGATCGCCAGGCTCTGTGCTTAAACCATTTCTTGCTGCGTTGTTATGAAAAGCTTGAGGGCTTTGATCCCCGGGGGCGCAAGTTCAGCGCTGAGCCCGTCGACCTCGTCGCGATGCGCGCCTTCGTCGAGGAATGCTCTAGAAAGGCGCTCGACGTCAGCCTGCAGTCTGAAAATCTGAGCAACCTTCAGCGCGGACGCTTGCTGGATATTTTGCTGTGGGCTGGCGAACTGTTCCTCCTGTTGCGCGCTCCACGCCTTACCCTCGTCCAATCGACAGTCTCCTCCGAAAGTCCTCTCGCAGCCCGTGGCGCTTCTCAGGGTTTCTGATCCTCTCCATTCTCCGCTCCTGCATTTTTTTGAAATACGAAACTGTCTGCCCGCCAGAGAATGCGATGTTTAATCGTTGTTGGAGGGGCGGATGGAGTCGCGAGCACGGCCAAGGAGTCGTGCCGCCCAATCAGTCCAAGGCACGGCCTCAAACTCCGCAAGGTAGGAATACGCTACCGGCACAACCAGCAAGGTCAGCAACAGACAAAGCGTCTGCCCTCCAATAATCGTTACGGCTATCGAGGCGCGTTGCTCCGAGCCCGCACCAATTCCGATCGCTACGGGGATCAATCCGGCGATGATGGAAAGCGTGGTCATCAGGATGGGCCGGAGGCGAACGCGATTCGCCTCGATGATCGCATCGCGCACCGGCATCCCTTCGGCGCGCAATCGATTCGTGTAGTCCACTTGCAGGATGCCGTTCTTTTTTACGATGCCGAGCAGCAGAAACATTCCCAAGGCGCTCCACAGGCTCAGGGCGCGTCCGGTGATCCAAAGTGAGAAGAGCGCAAAAGGCACGCTGAGCGGCAGCGTCAGCATAATGATGAAGGGATAAGTAAAGCTCTCAAACTGTGCCGCCAGGACCATGTACATGAAAATGGATGCCAGCAGCATCGCCAACAAAAGATTCCAGGTCGTCTCTTCCAGGACTTTGACTTGTCCAGAGAAGAGATACGAATAGCCGGCCGGCAAACCGACTTCCTTGATGGACTGCACGGTGTGCGCCGCAGCCAAGTCGAGCGGATAACCGGAAGCAACATTTGCGTAGACGCTGACCTGGAATTCACGATTGTAGCGCTGGAGGCTGGCGGGCCCGGCACCGCGCCCGATGGTGGCAACATTTTCAAGCCGCACCTGGCCCAGTTTCGTCGAGGGCACCATCATGCGCGCCAGAACATCGGGATTATCTCGCTGCTCCGGCAGCAATTGCATGGTGACGGGATATTGCTCCGAGCCTTCCTTGAACCGCGTAATCTCGTCCTCGCCGGAATAGAACAGTCTGACAGCATCGCTAACGTCGGTCATGCGCACGCCGATATCCGCAGCCCGCTGCCGGTCCACTTTCACCTGAAGTTCCGGCGTATTGAGGTTCAGGCTGGGATTGACGTCCACAAGTTCCGGATAATTCATCATCCGGCCGGCCGCCTGCTTGCTGATTTCTGCGAGTTGCGTGAGCTCCGGTCCACGGATGACGGCGGCGATGGGAAAATAGATTTCTCCACCGAGTACCGAAGGCAAGCGCACGTTGTAGGTCATGTTCCGGTAAGTGGAAAGAATTTCGCGAACCGCCGTGGCCATCTGCGTGTGAGTGCGGCTTCGCTCGCTCGGAGGAACCAACACGATGAAAAAATGCGCGTGATTCGTGCGCCCGTGCGTGAACGATTGGACCAGCGCCACCTCGGGCAAGGCGATCACACGCTCGGCAATATCCTCGGCGAGCATGGTGGTTTTCTCAAGCGAAGTGCCTTCGGGAAGCGTGTATGAACTGATTAGTTCGGATTGATCATCCGCGGGAATCCAGTCGCGTCCCACCAGGTGATAGAAACCGAAAGTGGACAGGAAAGTTATCAGGCAAATCAGGATGATGGCGCGCCGGTGTGCGAGAGACCAGTGCAACATCCTCAGGTAGAGCACTTCCACCGAATGCAGGAAACCTTCGGAGTGCGCTTTCTTTTCTCCAGCGCCTAGCTTGAGGAAACGCGAGCTCATCATCGGCGTTAACGTGAAGGCCACGAGCAGCGAGACGAGAATGGCCATGGCCATGGTCCATCCGAAGGAATTCACGTATTTGCGGGCATAACCGGTCATGAATGCGATGGGCAGGAAGATAATCACGAGAGAGAGAGTCGTGGCCATCACCGCTAGCCCAATTTCCTTGGTGGCCTCAATCGACGCGCGAATGCGGTCTCTTCCCTTCTCTTCCATGAATCGAAAGATATTTTCTAGAACAATGATGGCGTCGTCGATCACGATTCCGACGGCTAGCGTCAACGCCAGGAGCGTGATGTTATTCAGCGAAAAGTCCATGCCCCGCATCAAAGTGAAAGTGGCAATGATGGAAGCGGGGATAGCCACGGCTGCAATCAGCACCGCACGCCAATTTCGAATGAAGAGCCAGACGACCATGCTTGCCAGAATGCTGCCAAAAATCAGATGTTCAATCAGCGAATGGACGGAAGCTTTGATG
>MNEA01000163.1:8500-9278 GCA_001917435.1 Acidobacteria bacterium 13_2_20CM_2_57_6 | reverse complement strand
CCACGCTGGGGAGCACCGACGAGGCCGCCTGAAATTCGTCGCCAGAAGGAAGAAATCACAGATTAGTAGTACAGAGAGCGATGTACCGTCAGTAGCAGTAACAGGGCGCATGATGAGCGTCGTGAGACTCTCCCGCTCCATAATAGAACGGACCGACGGATACCAAGAATCTTCCTCACTTTGCCATCTGCCTTCACTTTCTGGCGCAATGCAGAGGTCCCCAGGCTCACATCTGATTCTATGTAGTTTGTATTCAATAGCTTAGGGGCTGGCGATCGGTTTCAACTGGGCCATGAATTGCTTTTGAAATCCCTAGGTTTCCTCTGTCCCTGCGGAAACTTCAAAAAGAGGACCACCAATGAACAGATTCGCCCGCCGTCTGTTTGTGCCCTGTTTACTTTTGGCAATTTTGATCCCGCTTGCGCCCATCTGCCTCGCCCAGACCGGACAGGGCCAGTGGCAAACGCTGCCGTACACGATGCCCATCAATCCGGTTCACGCAGCACTTCTGAACAACGGCAAAGTGGTCATCGTCTCGGGCTCCGGCAACGTCGCCGGAAATACGAGTTTCCGGGCTGCGCTCTGGGATCCTCAAGCGGGCACCATCACGACACAACCCGTCGGCTGGGACATGTTCTGCAACGGGATGGTGGTTCTTCCCGATGGGCGCCCGTTCGTTATGGGTGGCACGCTGCAGTACGATCCCTTTCACGGTGAACTGCGCACTTCCACCTACGACCCGGCCACTAATACCTTCACCGACCAGCAATCCATGGCT
>MNEA01000163.1:0-8478 GCA_001917435.1 Acidobacteria bacterium 13_2_20CM_2_57_6 | reverse complement strand
TTGCTCCCCAACGGCAATGTTTTTTACTCGGGCTCAACCACTGGCTCCAGCCTTTTCAATCCTGCGACTCACACTTGGACTACGAACATTGCTTTCACGAATTACACCGGAACGCGCACCTATGGCTCGTCCGTGCTTCTCCCGTTGACTCCTGCGAACAACTACGCGCCCAAAGTGCTGATCATGGGTGGCGGCAGCCCCTCCACGAACACCAGCGAAATCATTGATCTCTCCGCCCCCACTCCGAGGTGGGTCTACGGCCCTAACATGTTGCAACCTCGCATCGAAATGAATGCCACTATTCTTCCCAATGGCCGAGTTCTTGCGATCGGCGGCTCCCTCAACGACGAAGACACCACCACCGCCAGCCTGAAGGCTGACCTTTACGATCCTGGATCCAACACCTTCGGTCCCGCAGGCGCTGAGGTTTACGCGCGCCTCTATCACTCCGTCAGCTTGCTTCTGCCCGATGGCACGGTTTGGGTTGCTGGCGGCAACCCCCAGCGCGGCACGTACGAACTGCACATGGAAATCTACTCACCGGCGTATCTCTTGAACCCAGACGGCAGTCCCGCTACTCGCCCGACTATCACTGGCACGTTTTCCTCTGTTATTGGCTACGGCAGCGCGTTCCAGGTGCAAACCCCCGATGCTGCCAACATCTCCAGCGTCGTCCTGATGCGAAATGGTGCGGTCACGCACGCTTTTGACATGGATCAGCGCTATGTCGGCCTCTCTTTCACCGCAGGCACTGGCGTCCTCAACGTCACAGGCCCGCCGAATGGCAACATTGCGCCCCCGGGTTACTACATGCTGTTTATTCTCAATAGCGCTGGTGTTCCTTCTGTCGCCACAATGGTTCAAGTCTCTCTGGCTGCGAATGATGTGCCTCCCACCGGCACGATCACCAACCCTGCTTCGAACGTCACTATCTCAACTGGCCAGTCGGTCACGTATTCCGGCACAGGCAACGATCCCGACGGCACAATCAGCGCCTATTCGTGGTCTTTCCCGGGCGGGAATCCCAGCTCCAGCAATCTCGCCAATCCCGGCAGCGTGACCTACGCCACTCCGGGCACATACGTCACCACGTTTACGGTCACTGACAACGCTGGCCTCACTGATCCCAATCCGCCGACTCGCACCATTACGGTTCAGCCGGATTTCTCGCTCTCGGCGTCGCCCTCCTCGCAAACCGTGGCACAGGGCGGCGGCACATCGTTCACCGCTACAGTTACAGCCGGTACAAGCTTCAGCGGAACCGTTTCGCTCAGCGTTAGTGGTCTGCCTGCGGGTGCGAGCGCTTCCTTTAATCCGGCGTCTATCTCCACCGCTGGTTCCAGCACGCTGAACGTCACTACGGGTTCCTCCACTGCTCCGGGCAGTTATCCATTGACGATCACGGCTACCAGCGGCGCGTTAACGCATACTGCGAATGTCACGCTGGTCGTGAGCGCTGACTTCTCCCTTGCTGTCACGCCTTCCAGCGCTACCGTCTCGCGCGGCTCCAGCGCGAACTATACCCTCACTATCACCCCTGGCCCCGGTTTCAACGGCACCGTCAGTTTCAGCGTTAGTGGACTGCCCCGCCGCGCGAACACCAGCTTCAGCCCTTCGTCCATCACTACGTCAGGTTCGTCCACTCTAACGGTGAGCACCATGCGTAAGACGCCAACCGGCACCTTCACCCTGACCATCTCCGCCACTAGTGGCGGCTTGAAGCACACGTGGCAGGTAACGCTAACGGTTCAGTAGAACGAAACCGTAAAATACTTCCTAGTGCCGGGGTCGCCCGCCCTTCGCGGACGACTCCGTGCGCTGCGTGCCCGTACATCCGCTGAGTTCTTGTCCTAAACGTAGCTCAGGGCACGAGAGCAATTGCCTCCAAGGAGGGGAAGCATGCACATCTCGCGCAGAAATCTTCTTCGCAATCTGGGAACGGGCGCCATCGTTGGAGCGGCTGTGCCCGCGCTTCGCGGCTGGCCGATTGCCCCGGCAACAGAAGCTGCGCTATGGGGTAACTCCGCGCCCGTGCCACAGCGCGCGGATGGCCCTGCACCTGTGGATCCCATCCTTCTCTATCGCAACGAAAATCCTTACGGTCCGTCCGAAAAAGTTCTCGGCGTGCTGCGCGAATCCGCCGCCATCGGCAATCGCTACCCACGCACCGAGTACGACACGCTCACGGACAAGCTCGCCGCCTTGCACAAGGTTAAGCACGAACAAATCGTGCTTGGCTGCGGCTCCGGCGAAATCCTGTGCATGGCTGCGGCCGCTTTTCTGGGGTCCGGCAAAAAACTCGTGCAAGCCGCGCCTACTTTTCCCGCGCTCGGCAAACTCGCGCAAGGCGCAGGCCGCGAAGTCGCAGACGTTCCTCTGAACAAGCGCTACGAACATGATCTCGGCGTCATGCTCGACCGCGCGCGCACATCGGCCGGGCTCGTATATATCGTCAATCCCAACAATCCCACCGGCACCATCACGCCGCGGAAAGAAATCGAAGCGTTCGTCGGGAAGCTACCATCTAACGTGACCGTGCTAATTGACGAGGCCTATCATCACTTTGCCAGCCCGAGCGCTTCCTACGAGTCTTTCCTGGACCGGCCCATCGGCGATCCGCGCGTTATCGTCTGTAGAACTTTCTCGAAAATTTATGGCCTCGCCGGTATGCGCATCGGTTATGCCGCTGCCACTCCGGAAATCGCCAAGCGCCTCGCCGCCGGCTTCCCTAGCTGGAGTGTCAGCGTTGTCTCGGCGCGCGCCGCTTCTGCCGCGCTCGATGACGTTGATTACGTGCGCCTCGGAGTGAAGCGCAACGCCGACGACCGCCAGGAGTTCATGAACCAGGTTAACGCGCGCATGCTTCGAGCCATCGATTCGCAAACCAATTTCGTCATGGTGAATCCCATGCGCCCTCCCGACGAAGTCATCGAGCACCTCAAGAAAAACAACATTCTCATCGGCCCCAAATACCCAGTTGTCGACAAATACATCCGGGTCTCTCTGGGCACACCCAGCGAAATGCAAGCCTTCTGGCGTGTTTGGGACCTCATGCCTACGACGGGCAAAATGGCTATGTAGTGCGGGCTATTATAAAAAAAAGGCCCTCGAATTTCGCGGTGGTTGCCGAGACAGGGCGCAGCATGCTGCGCCCCTGCAAAGGAAAAGAACCGGTCTGAAGGACCGGCCACTACGAGGAAGATGCGGGGACGAGGAGTTTTAGGGCGCGAGGGACGATCTTGAATTCGACGGGGAGGCGGGCTAGGGGCTCGCCGTCGACCTGCGCGTAAATGGGATTTTTATCGAGCGGTTCGCAAACCACGGCGTCGGACTTGTAGAAATGGACGCCCTCGGTGCCGCGGAGATTGCCCATCCATAGCGTCGGTAAGTAGCTCAGATAGCGGAAGCCGCTTTGCGTGGTTAGGGCCATGACTTCGAACTGATCTTCGAAGAGATCGGCGTTTGTGGTGATTTTGAAGGGGCCGCCGTAATTCTTGGTGCGTCCGACGATGGCCAGAGAAGCGTCAAGTTTTTGATCGCCAATGCGAACGCGGAAATGCTGGAAATTGTAACGAAAGACTTCGCGGGCGCCTTCCCACCAATAGGCCAGCATGCCGATGCGGGCTTTCAGGTCGAGGTCGAGAGAATAGACGATCATGCCGTCGGGGCCGGCACCGCCGACGCTGAGAAAGTATTTTTTCTTTCCGGGATGTTCGAGCGGAGTGGCCAAGCCGAGCGCAATTTCTTTTACAGTGCCGCGAACGAGTTTTTCGGCGGCACTGGGAATGTCCCAGGGCAAATCCAATTCCTTGGCGAGGATATTGGCGGTGCCGCCGGGAAGAAGAGCAAGAGGAACACGGTGGCCGTTCTGGTTCACCGCCAGGCCGTTGATGACTTCGTTGAGCGTGCCGTCGCCGCCGCAGGCAATGACCAGGCCGCGGCCTTCGGAGGCGGCGCGCCGCGCGATTTCCGTGGCGTGGCCCGGGCCCGTAGTTTCCGCGAGTTCGGACTCGATGCCGCGGGAGGCGAAAATGTGGCGCGCGGTATCGAGCGTGCGGCGCCGCCCCTTGCCGCCGTTGCCGGCGTTGGGGTTGTGAATCAGCAGAGCGTTCCTGAGATTTGCGGTCATCGTTGGTTCAAGTCCACGCCGTTCGTGCGCCAAGACACTCATTCTATATAATACCAGCCGAATTTCCGCATACTGTTCTGCCGAGGGTTTCATGGCCAAAGCTGCGCCAGCTAGTGTCAAGAAAGAGATCGAAGAGCTTCGCGAGAAGCTGCGCTACCACGAATACCGATATTACGTGCTCGACGATCCGGAGATTTCGGATGCGGCGTACGACCGGATGATGAACCGTCTGAAGGAGTTGGAAACAGCGCATCCGGAGCTGGTGACGCCGGATTCGCTGACGGTGCGCGTGGGGGGGGCGCCGCGCGAAGGCTTTTCCACGGTGCGGCACGCGCGGCCGATGCTCAGCCTGGATAATGCGTTTTCCTTCGATGCGCTGCGGGAATGGGACCGGCGCGTGCGGGAGGGAAGCGGACAAGAAAAGATTGAGTACATTGCGGAACACAAATTTGATGGACTGAGCATTTCGCTGCAATTCGAGGACGGAGTGCTGGCGCGGGGCGTTACGCGCGGCGACGGAGCGACGGGCGAAGACGTGACGCCGAACGTGAAGACGATTCGGTCGATTCCGCTGCGGGCGGACACAGCGGTATTGAAAAAGGTGAAGCTGCCCGCGGACTTCGAAGTGCGCGGCGAAGTGATGATGACGAAGAAGGCGTTCGAGGCGCTGAACCGGGAGCAGGAGCGTATTGGCGGCAAGATTTTTGTGAATGCGCGGAACTCGGCGGCGGGAGCTGTGCGCGTGCTTGATCCGTCGATTACTGCGGCACGCCGGCTGGATTTTTTTGCGTACTACTTGCTGGTGGATGGAAAAGTGCGGTTCGCGAAGCATTCGGAGTCCCTGCAAGCATTAAAGCAATTACGGTTCCGCGCTTCGGACGACTGGAAACTGTGCGCGGGGATCGAAGCGGTGATTGCGTATTGCGAGGACTGGGACGCGAAACGCGAGAAGCTCGCGTACGAAATTGACGGCGTAGTGATCAAGGTAAACTCCGTTGCCATTCAAAATGAACTGGGTTACACGGCGAAGGCGCCGCGCTGGGCGACTGCGTTCAAGTATCCGGCGCGGCAGGAGACGACAGTAGTCAACGACATCATCGTGCAGGTGGGCCGCACGGGGACGCTGACGCCAGTGGCCGTGCTGGAACCGGTGCAAGTGGGAGGCGTCACCGTCAGCCGTTCCACGCTCCACAACATGGATGAAATCGAGCGGCTGGGTTTGCAGATCGGCGACACGGTGCTGATCGAGCGGGCGGGAGAAGTGATTCCGCATGTGCTCAAAGTGGTCAAGGAAGGGAAGAACCGAAAGCCGTTTCGCATGCCAAGGCACTGCCCGGAATGCGGAAGCACGATTCATCATGTGGAAGGAGAAGTGGCGTACCGCTGCGTAAATGCGGCGTGCCCGGCAAAGAGGAAAGAATCGATTCTGCACTTCGCCGGCCGGCACGCGATGAACATTGATGGGCTGGGGGACAAGATCGTGGACCAGCTAGTGGACAAGGGCTTGGTAAAAGACGTCGCGGATCTATATGCGCTGAAGGAAAGCGAAGTGGCCGGGCTGGAGCGCATGGCGGAAAAGTCCGCGCAGAACTTGCTTGAGGAAATCGAGGCGAGCAAAAAGAATTCGCTGGCGCGGCTGATTTACGCGCTGGGCATTCAATTTGTTGGCGAGCGGACGGCACAATTGCTGGCGGAACATTTTTCTTCGCTGGAGGAATTAGCAGCAGGGAAAGAGGAGGAGCTAGAAGAAGTGCCTGAAGTAGGGCCGAAAGTTGCAGCGAGCATTGTGGAGTTTTTCTCCGAGCCTGCCAACTGCCAGCTCATTAAGAAGCTGCGCAAGGCGGGCGTGCATCCGACGGCAGAAAAACGCGTGGTGAAGAGCCAGAAGCTCGCCGGGAAGAGCTTTGTGTTCACGGGAAGCCTCGCGAACCGTTCGCGAGAAGAAGCCGGAGAACTGGTCATTCGAATTTGAGAAGTTGCTTGGACTGAAGTAAGCGGAAAATCTACTCGGAATCCTTCTCGTCTTCCTTTGGTCCAAAAAGGACGAACGTGTGGTCTAGGAGCCAATCCATCGCGTTTCCTACACGACGTGGAAAGAATAATACGGCAAGAAAGATCGTAATAAAGATTCCGAACAGGATGCGCCAATGGGTTTGGGATGCTTCTTTGAGCCATCCCCATTGCGGTTCAAGTTTTTCTTTCGCGAGGACAACCAAGAACACGAGGAAAATAAGTCCCAAGATGCCTACAAGGATTTTCAGGAAATAGGCCGGCGATCACTCTGTGCTAGAGGACATGTCCCACATGACCAGCAGATAGTGGTCGCCGCGGCGCAAGCATTTGATGGCAAGATCCCAGTTCTTGCGGACGGCATCGTTTTCTTTTCGCAGGCGCCCATAGGCGTGATGGAGGAGCCGCGAGATTTGGCCTCATATTCGTCAGTATCGTATTCGGCTTCGAAAGCGTCGTTGAGCGCAATGGGGTCTTCCGGGCATTCGTCGGTCTCGGTGAAGTACACCATGCGTTTTTCGAGGTCAGAGAGAGGCACATTTTCAAGGGCCGCCTGCTCAGCGGTTTGTCGGACAAGGAAGTCTTTGGCTTCGAGGACCTTCATGAGATGAATTCTAGGCGCAGTGATGTGTCCAGAACAACAGTTTGACAGCAAACAGGATTCCATCTGAAAGCAATAGCTAACAAACTGGCGGCGAGGCATAATCCCGCGAACTGCGAGGTTGTGTGGTGAAGCGTCTCGGTGAATTCCTCCGGTCGGTGATTCCTGCGGATCCCTTTCAATTGTTATTCCTTGGCGGGATAGTGTGCTTGATTGCCGCGCATGGTTTGCGATGGCAGCCCGCAGGGCTCCCTCCCGCGGGACAATCTGCAGGCTACCTCGGGCTGTGGCTGCAATACGGCGCAGTGTTCTTCATCTATTTCATAATTTTCGCGGGGATGGCGGGCTATTTTGTCTGTTTCTGGCCGGGTAGGCATCCAGTGCGGCGAGTTATCTGGCTGGTGTGCATTCCAGCGTTGTTAGGGCTGGGCCTGATGCTCGCCCGAGTTCTTTACCTCGGCGCAGCGCCCTCTTCTGTTCTTGAAAGCGCCAGCAGCGTGTTCGGCCACAGGTTACGTTGGGCCGAGGCGACCCTGTGGAAGTTGCCCGAAGGATTTCAATTTACATTGCTGGGCCTTGTTCTCATTGCCATTTTCACTTCGCGGATGATATTTGGAATCGCTAGTTTACCTGTCACTTTGCAGAATGCAGGGATTTTAGAAGAAAGCTCTACTGCGTGGCGGCGCTTGCAAATAGTCATCTTCGTGCTTATAGGGCCTCTTTTCCTAGTCAGCGCTTTGCTCTCTTTTGCCAGCATAGGAATCCCTTTGATGCTGTACGCAAGGCCGCCAGTTTATATCCAAAGCATTTGGTTTTCGACATTGGCCCCTGTCATGGAAAGTGCGGTGGCCTGCACCGTGGTTCTGTGGCTAATGGAGCAGGAGAACCGCCGAATGGTTTGGGAGTCAATTCGGCGGCCTGATGGGATAAGCGCTTTGCTTTCGTTGGCTTTCCCAGTCGGAACCGCAGTGCTCATCTCGACCGGGCATTTCGTTGTTGACCGACAACTTTGGGTCGCGCATGGACTCGGGAAGATTCCAGAGCCGGAAATTGGAGCTTACTTTGACATTCCAGATCTCCACTTTCTTCTTCTGTTTTTTGGCGCGTTTTTCGAGGAGATCATTTTTCGAGGACTACTTCAGAAACGATTCATTCAAAGATACGGGATGTATCGCGGGATCTTCTTCGTGGGGATTGTTTGGGCAGCATTTCATTTTTTCTCGGATTTTTCCTTTATGCGCGCGACAGATCTCATGGTGCTTGAGCACTTGGGAACGCGCTTATTCATGTGTGAGACGCTGAGTTTTGTACTTGGTTGGCTTACTTTGCGCTCGAAATCTGTGATTCCCGCCGCGGTGGCACACGCTTTGTATAATGTCGCGGTTTTCTCAAACTTTGGGCCGCCTTTTCCGGGAAAAGACATCGTGCGCCTTGGTCTGTGGGCTGTTCTGGCGTACGCACTTTTCCATTACTGGCCGATGAGGGCGGAAGACTCACACGAGCAAGCCTCGGCGCTACCGAGCATGGAGAACGCGGTATAATGAAATTGGCGGGCGGGCCGGGTGATCGCTGGTTCCTGCGGAAGAGTGGCGACGTAGAGCCGCCGCTACAAAGCTGGAACGGGAGGAAAGTCCGGACACCGTCCTGACGCACGCTCTTCACGTTGTGAGGAGCGGAACTCTTGACAGGGCAACGCGCCTGGTAACGCCAGGGGGCGCAATGGGGAGCACAGGCTAAA
>MNEA01000160.1 GCA_001917435.1 Acidobacteria bacterium 13_2_20CM_2_57_6 | reverse complement strand
CACTTCCCACCAAATCCGTCGTTACCGCTATCGAGTTATCTACCCATTGTCCATCCGGGGCACAAAAAAACATTCCATCTCGTGATGTGTTTCCGGTTCAAATTCGTCAGAGTTCCTTAAGAACCTCACAAAGGATCATGCCGGAGACGCAACGCCTGGCTTGGAGCCAACTGCCACGTCAGCGGCCAATCTTGTGCGCCGGATTCGAGGACAGGCCTGGGCTGGCTTGCCCGGATCGTAAGGAGAGGGCTGCGCGCAGAATGCAAGCGTTAGAGTATTCGGGGCTGACGAGAGACGCGAGTAGGCTAGTTCCCCCACAAATGAGCAAAAACGTCCGCACTGTAGCCAATTCCTCCAAGACTTGCCTCACACTTTTCTGACATCATCTGCCTTGTCCGCAGAGCACCAAATGGAAACTCAGTGCCTGTTGGGGAGTGTCAAAGCTATAGCAGATGACAAGCGATTGGCAGAACACCCATTGGTCTTCTGCAACCCAGGCCCCACCCCGAATGGAAAGACGCACTCCGAACCGGGTGTATTGCGGCGGGCCAAGCGTTTGGAAAGCGCCATCGCCTCGAATCTCCGCTGGCTGTAGAAAAATGCAGTGCAAAAACTATCACATCTGGGATTGTGACAAATCCTAATTGCATTCATTCTGGTGTCAGCCTGGTCAGGTGGATTGATCTAACTGGGTTCGTTCACGGTACGGAGGCCTGTTCACAAAGCAATAAAACGGAACGGGCACCCCTTTTCAACCAGAACATGACCGAAAGATCACGACATCGATTGTGCCTTCAACTAGTCTCGGTCTCCTAAGGATGTGTCGGCATAGAAGCAATACGAGGACGGAAGTACAGAGATTAACTTCCGAGAGTTTAGATCAGTGCGCCGCGGCGTCAACACCTATGCACCGCTGACCGAAGAGCTGACCGGAGATCGGTGACTTTACGTCGTTCCCGCACATTTGTTACTCAGAGAGGGAGGAATGCACCATGAGTGTCGCTGAGCTTGGACTGAGATCACGGACAACTATCATGAGCGCGCTACCGCAAACGCGATTGGAACCGCTGGCCTCACACTACGAAGCGTCTTACCACTTCCTCGAATCGGAGCTAGACCTAAAGAGTGCCCGGCTGCGGCTGCTGCTGGACCTCACTAACAACATGGTTGCCCACGTGGAACTCAATCATCTTCTGACAGCGGTGACGACCGGAACTCGGCAACTCATGCAATCAGAGTTTGCCATCCTGGGATTGCTGGATTTAGAGACTGGCTGATTGCGGGTGGATGCCGTCGAGTTTGCAGACGACACCTTGCTTGACGCGGAAGCAGTGAATTCTCTCGGGGAGACACTTGCCGCACATGTCTCCTCTACGGGTAAGCCATGGACCGGCTTTTCCACCGATCTTGCCGTCAATATCGATTTGAAGGACGATCTGAAATGGACGGCGGTGGGCTTCAAGAGGGTTTGCATCCTGCCGCTGGTGACTCGGGATCGAGTCCTGGGCATTCTGGCGGTGGGCAATCGTGAGGAAGCCGCATACACGCAGGACGAGGTCGAGTTCCTGACGCAGCTGTCCGGCCAGATGGCAATTGCGGTAGAAAACGCGCTTGTCCTTGGCGAACTGCGAAAGCTCAAGGACAATCTTAGCGAGGAAAGCGTATTCGACGATGAAATCCGCTGCGAGTTGAACTTTGAGGAGATCGTAGGCAGAAGCGGGGCCCTACAACGCGCGCTGCGACAAGTCGAGATCGTGGCACCAACCGATTCCGGTGTTCTTATCCAGGGAGAAACGGGCACCGGAAAAGAACTCATCGCCCGGGCCATTCACAACCTGAGTGCGCGACGCGGTCAGCCCTTTGTCAAATTGAACTGTGCCGCTATCCCGTCCGGCCTCTTAGAGAGCGAACTCTTTGGTCACGAGAAGGGCGCGTTCACCGGCGCCATCATGCGCAAGGCCGGTCGATTCGAGGTCGCAGACAAAGGAACTCTGTTTCTTGATGAAGTAGGCGACATTCCGCTCGAGTTGCAGCCAAAATTGTTACGGGTTCTGCAAGAACATGAATTCGAAAGATTGGGTAGCACGCGTACTCAGCAGGTAGATGTTCGCGTTATCGCGGCCACTCACCGGGATTTGAAACAGATGGTCGAAGACGGTGAGTTCAGAAGCGATTTGTTTTACCGCTTGCATGTGTTTCCTCTGCCGGTCCCTCCTTTGCGCGATCGTCGCGAGGACATACCTATCTTGGTGCGCCACTACGTGGACAAGTACTCCAGACGAATGAACCGGCGCATTGAAACCATTTCTTCCCAGGCCATGGAGGTGTTTGCCAGCTATCCGTGGCCGGGCAACGTGCGTGAATTGCAGAACTTTATTGAGCGGGCGGTAATACTCTCGCCGGGGACGACCCTGCGGCCTCCGCTTGCGGAACTGAAACAAGCAATAATGCAGAGTCCCAGCTCTAAGCTGAGTACTCTCGAAGAGGCCGAACGCGAACACGTGCTTCGCGCTATTCGAGAATCCAATTGGATCATTGGGGGGCCCAACGGCGCGGCGACACGGCTGGGGATGAAACGGACGACCTTGGCGTATCGAATACGCAAGTTGAAAATCCCGTGCCGACCGGAGTGATAACGCGATGATCTGGCGCATCACGTACAAGAGCTTTACGTTGCAAGAGTTCTTGATGATGGCCCGATGAACGTCATGGATGCAAGATCCTGTGCTAAGGCCTTTGGCCGTGCTGGTCCGGGGTGCGTTGCGACGAGCTTGCGGCCGGGCGCGTTGTGCGCGTGTTTCGTAAAGATTGATACGCCTATATTACCGTTCCAATTCCGCAAGCCTCTTTTTTCAGAAGAAAATCGATCCGCATTGTCATTCGCCAAGTTGTTGGCACTCACTCTCGTCCGGAGACCCAGAAGCTCGGCGTCCGCGTTTTCGCTGGTCTGACGCTAAGTGGTTTCAGCGGCTTAGCGAGGTTGCCGCACTGAATTCCTCGCCGGATTGGAACCTTGAATGCTCTTGTGAAGGCACAGACTCTCGAATGATCTTCGCAGCATGAAAAACAGTTGGCCGTGAGAAATCCGGCGGCTCTTTCGCAAATCGAAGGCAGACGTAACATGAACAAACAACAGCTAACGTACCGAATTACGTCAGCTTATCGAGTTACGGTTCTCCTGACATTAGGCGCGGCGATTTCTGCTAATGTCGCACTCGCAGATGACCGGCCCGATGCTCCTAGCGCGGTCTCCAGCCCACTTGTTCCGGCGGTAGCGCCCCTCCGCACAACTTCAAAGCCGCCTGCCCCAGAATTTCCGCCCATGACGCGTAGTGAGCGGTTCCGTAATTATCTGGTTAGGATAGCCGGTCCTCAGCCTTTCATAACCGCAGCGGCAGCGGCTGGAATCTCACAAGCGGAAGATACGCCGAAGGAATGGCGCGGTGGCGCAGAAAGGTACGGCAAGCGCATCGGAGACGCCTACGCTCAACAGTTTATTCGCGGAACTTTGGAGTACGGGATATCGGCCGCGCTACACGAGGACAATCGCTACTTTAAATCTGATCAGACTGGTTTCTTGCGGCGCACCAAGTACGCGATAGTGAGCACGCTGCTCGCGCGTCACGACAATGGCAACACATATTTTTCCTTTTCGCGCATGGGTGGTGCTGCCGGTGCCGCCTTCATTTCGCGCGAATGGCAGCCGCGCAGCACCACCACCGCGGGAGATGGTGCGGTTAGCTTTGGAATTTCCATGGGCTCCGATGTCGGTTTCAACGTTGTTCGTGAGTTCTGGCCGGGCCTGAGACGCCACCGTCGATAGGTGCAACACGATGAGGACGACAGTAGCTGGCAATAGGCTGCGTTCGATTCGAGCTCACGATTTCTGAAGTTCAGATTCGCGTAAGTTCACGGAGGAGGTTCCACCATGGCCGCTGCTCCCATTTCTTCCGCTCCGGCCGCTCCGCCCCCGGCTCGGGGAGAACAGGCGACTTCGCGGCTCAAAACCAAGTGGCAGAAGTACGGCACTCCAGCCCTGGTGATTCTGCTGGCACTGGCGATCGTTTTCACGATCACGCACAACTGGAACTCCTGGGAGGGAGGAAGAATTGAGCAGATCACGAATGATGCCTACGTTCGCGGCGATCTCACTCCGCTGAGCACAAAAGTTGCGGGCCTGGTCCAAGAAGTGAAAGTTGGAGATTACCAGCAAGTTCGCAGGGGAGATGTGCTGGTTCAATTGGAGGACCAAGACTTCAAAGCTCAGGTGGCCCAGGCCACTGCAGCGGTCGAAGCTGCAAAAGCTGCAATCGAGAACAACCGCCGCCAGCGCGAGTTACAAGATTCTAAGATCCAGCGGGCGGTTGCCGGAATCGATCAGGCCAACGCACAGATTGCTGCGGCACAGGCGGGTAAGGAAGCAGCGGAGGCAGATGTTACACGCACGCGCGCGGAGCGCACCCGGCAGGAAGCTCTTCTCAAAGCGAACTCCGCGACTCAGCAAAAATTAGAGGCAGCAGTTGCCGACGAGCAACGTTTCGCGGCGCAAGCCGCCAGTCGTGAGACGGATCTGGTGCAGGCGCGGACGCTGCTGCGCAGCAATGAACTGGCAGTCGAAGCCGAGCGGCGCAGCAAGTCCGTTCTCGAATCTCAAGAATTGCAGTTGCTTGCTGACCTTCATGCCAAGCAAGCCGGACTAGTCGTTGCCCAGGTCAGCCTCGGCTACACGGTGATCACTGCTCCCGCTGATGGCAAGGTTGGCGAACGACAAGTCCGGCCAGGACAGCTGGTCTCCCCAGGGACACAAGTTGTGACCTTCATCGATCGCATGAGATGGGTGCAAGCCAACTTCCGCGAGACCCAATTGACCAATGTGAAGGTTGGCGACCCAGCAGAGATTCGTATAGATGTTTATCCGGGCCGTGTCATAACGGGAAGAGTACTTGAGATCGCACCGGCGAGCGGATCACAATTTGCGTTGCTGCCGCCGGACAATGCCACCGGCAATTTCACCAAAGTCGTGCAGCGAGTGCCAGTTAAGATCGCTCTTGACGACTCGGCCCTCACGTCGCAATTACGTCCGGGAATTTCTGCAGTAGTAACAGTGAGAACCAAGCAGTGAGAGAAGCCGAAGTAACAGAAATATGAGTGCTACGTTCATTACGCTCCCGGCAAATCGGCAGTCGGTTGGCCCTCCCCCGGGTCTGGCGGCGCTGCCGGTTGATCTGTCACATAGTCCACTGCTGGGAATTCTGGGTGTACTCCTCGGCGCAGGAATCGTAACTATTACGGGACGATTACTATCGCTGGGCTTAGCGGATCTCAAAGGGAATGTCGGGATTGGATTTGATGACGGTGCCTGGATCGGAAGCGCCTTCAACGTCGCCCTGATGTTCATCGGGCCATTCACCGTCTATTTAGGGGGATTGTTGGGACCGCGCCGAGTTCTGCTAGCAAGTGCGACCGTGTTTACTGTGATCTGCTGGTTTCTGCCGCTGGTCCACAGTTACAGTTTGTTAATTGTTTTGCTGGCGATTGCTGGGCTGGCCTCCGGCACATTTTATCCGCTGACATTGACCTTCGCTCTGCGGAATATACCTCTCCGCTATCTAGCGCTCGTTGTTGCTCTCTACGCGACCTGTATCGAAGCTGCAGTCAATTTTGCGCCATCCATTTTCGGGTTTTGCCGGAACCATGTTTCCTGGGAGTGGATGTTCTGGATCCCCGCATTAGCTACTCCGGTAATGATGACCTGTATTTACTTCGGAGTGGCTGAATCACCAAAGCCGCAAAGTAAAAAGCAGCCACCGAGCTTTGTGGGGTTCTTCTATCTGAGCTGTGGCTTTGCGTTGCTCTACGCTGCTCTCGATCAGGGGCAACGTCTCGACTGGTGGCGATCAGGAGTGTTCACCGGTTTGTTAGCGGGTGGCATGTTCTTATTACTGGGCTCCTTAGTGCGTCACTTGCGCAGTCCCAATTTTCTTGTGGACCTGCCTTACCTCCGCGAGTGGAACACAATCCTGCTCGCCGGTGCACTTTTCACATTCCGGTTCGTGCTGCTTGCAACCATCCTCATCATTCCCCAGTCATTATCGGTGCGCGGGCTTGATGCCGAGCAATTGGCGCCGGCAGTTGTTTGGACTGCGGTTTTCGAGCTTGTTCTTGCATTCGTCGGCGCTCTTCTGCTGTACAAGGGAATTGATTCGCGCTTGCTAATGGCCATCGGCTTCGCGGCGATAGCTTTAGCATGTCTAATAAACGCGGATTTCACCAGCGCCTGGTCCGCCGAAAATTATTTCCGGTCAGAATTGCTCATGGCCGTCGGGCAATCCTTCGCCATGATGGGGTTGGTCTGCTCGCTCCTGCTTCAGGCCGCCTTTTCCGGAGGATTGGATGCGCCGCAACGGATACTCACCTTCTCCGCATTCTTCCATACAGTGCGATTGCTGGGCGGAGAGACGGGTGTAGCCCTGATCGGGCGCTTCATTGCCGAGCGCGAAAAATTGCACTCATATCTTTTGGGATTACAAGTGCAATCGGGTGAATGGATCACTGAGAGCACAGTGCGACATCTGGCAGCCGGCTTGGCGTCGAAGTCCGGCGGGCTTGCGGTCGCTACTGAGCGCGCCTTGGGCATTATTGATAGCAAGCTCCGCTTGCAAGCCTACAGCCTGACATTCATTGATGCATTCCATCTGGTCGCCTGGGCCTGTGTAGCAATGCTGCTGGTTACCGCGCTTCTGCGCAAGGCCCCGTTGAGCTTCGCTCAGCTGCCCTCGTTACAACAGGGATCCACTTCGATGCAGGAGAGTAGGCCATGACTACGCAGCCTGGGTTGATAGCGGCTGTTCTGTTTCTGGGTCACGCGTGTGCGCTGGGACAGCAAACAGACTCTACTGCGCAGCGCACAATCAATCTTCACCAAGCCGTCGAACTGGCCCTGAAGCACAAACACATGGTGCGGATTGCCGGGTTCAAAGTCGAAGAGAATCAGCATGCCAAAGAGGTCGCAAGAAGCGCGTACTTTCCGGTTGTGAAGAACGACAGCATGTTTCTCCATGTAACTGACACCCAGTTCATTGAGATTCCTGCCGGGGGGCTCGGTGTTGTGGGAAGCAATCCGATTCCTGCGCGGCCATTGCTTCTCAATCAAGGAGCACACACTTTCGAGACCAGCGGGACCGGGATCGTCCAACCACTCACTCAATTGCTGAAAATCAGGGCAGGGAATGATGTCGCGCGCGCGGAGTTGGAAGAGACGCGGGGCAAGGCGCGAGGGATAGAGAACGAGGTTGCTCTGACGGTTCATCAGCTCTACTACAAGATCCTGATTGCTGAACTGCGACGCAGCGCCATCCAGGCAAGAATTCAGGCATCTGAAGACCTGCAGAGCGAGCGGGTTCAACAAGTCAAGTATGGGAGCGCCCTTGATGCAGACCTCATCGAGAGCCGGGCGCAGTCGCTGCAGGCAAAGCAGGAGTTGCTGAGCACTGAGTTGCAGCTTTCCGATCTGCGCATGCAGTTCAACGATGTCGTCGGATTGCCTTTGGCAAGAACGGTGATGCTCGATCCGAGTGTTCCCGACGCGCCGGATAGCTGCGCAAAGGAAGAATGCACAAAGCTCGCTCTCGCGTCTCACCCTGAGGTGGCGGAAGCGCGTGCGACGGTCGAGAAGGCCGCGTCGGCCGTTCGTCTCGCAAAGTATGAATACATACCGGATGTGGAGGCACTTGCACGTTACAGCTACTCCAATGACGTCCCTTTCCTCGCCCGGAACTTTGGAACCTTTGGCATTCACCTAAGTTATGAACTCTTCGACGGAGGCAAGAAGCGCGCCACGCTTCGCGAACGCGATGCTCAACTTGCGCAAGCAAAAGAGAACCTCGCCCGGATCAGCGATGAAGTCGAACTTCGAGTAGAAACTGCTTACAACAAACTAGATCGGACCCGGCAGATGGTTGCGGTTTCAGAGGAGCTGCTGAGCCTGCGGAAAGAGTCTGGGCGTGTCGCCGCCGAGCAGCTGGTAAACGGTACTGTTCTCCGCTCGCAAGCTGAAGGAGCAGTCGCCCAGGAACTTGAGGCTAAAACCCTACTGCTGCAGTCGCGGCTGGATTATGTTCAAGCGCGCGACGAGTTGATCGAAGCAACAGGACAAGCTCCACAATGATCGCATTGTGGCCTATTCGAACTTTCGCTGCTACCGTCCGGCGGTGTCTGTACAAACGACATGGACTGATTGGCGGCTTTGCCGGAATGCCGTCGCCAAAAGATTCTTCCTTTAGCTGATTACGCACCCGTGCCCCCTATTGTCACAAGCCAACGTCTTGGCACTCACCTTGGCCCGAAACCCCGATGCATACCCTCTCGATTCCGCTGGCCTGAGCCTAAGTGCTTTTAGCAGAGGTTGGTGGTCTTGTGGCTCTCAACTCCTCGTCGGATTGGAACGTTGAATGCTCTTCTGAAGGAACAGATCAAGCATGGTGTATCGCTGCTGAGTGAGGAGAATCGCTGCCCATGACGGAGGTGCGCCTATCAGCGGTGACCTGCGTATTATTTGCAGCTCTATGCCAGATCCCGTTTGCGAAGGCGCAAACGAGTGGCGGAGCGGTACTCACGCTCGAAGAAGCGCTCCAGTTGGCTCGTTCCAACAATCGGGACCTCAAGGTGTCAGGACTTGACGTAGGCAAGCAACGTGAAACATTGAGCGAGGCAAAGACGCACTTGTATCCACGATTCGACACCTCCGTGCTTGGGGCCCAGTTGCTCGCGCCGCTAGACTTCACAATCAAGAAGGGACAACTGGGTTCTTTTTCAGCAACGGGGCCTATCCCTGGATCTAACACCGATCTACACACGCCCGCTCGTCCAATCGCGATTGCCTCCGTGACTGCGACCCAGCCGCTTACTCAATTGATTCGGATCCATCTATTTGTCGCGGAGCAGCAACTCATAGTCGATGCCTCACAGTTGTCCCTTAGCGAACGCGAGCAAAAACTAATCGACGATGTTCGCCAATCGTATTATCAAGTTCTCCAGTCGCAGATCCAGTACGAATCACAACAATCGGTAGTGAAGTATCTGGAGGAACTGCTGCAACTCACCGATCGACGCTTCAGCCAACATGCCGCACTTGAAGCTGACAGATTGGGTGTTAAGGCAGAAGTCGCCAAGGCGACCTATCAGCTGACCACGATCGAAGACGCGCTTTCGGATCGTAAAGAAGTCCTCAATCACCTCTTAGGACGCAGCCTTCAGACGGAGTTTACTGTGGAGCCCGTTCCCACGACACTTCCCGAACAAGACGACCTGTTTGCAGCCAGGGCGATTGCGCTCGAACATCGCCCCGAGATAAAACTGGCGGCCAATCGCGTGCGTCAGGCCCAGCTGGCAACCAAGAGTGAGAAGACGCATTACATCCCGGACGTCTCCATCCAAGCCAGCTACTTCACTCCAGCAAATATCAATTTTCTGCCACAAAACATAGGCGCCGTTGGCGCCTTGCTTACCTGGCAGCCATGGGATTGGGGAGAGAAGCGCCATAAGGTTCAACAGGCTGCCCTTGCAGAGAAGCAGGCGGGCCTCTCTGCCGACGACTCGCGTGAACAGATTCTTATGGAGGTGGACTCGAACTTTCGGCGTCTCCGAGAAGCGCGTGCGCACCTCGCAGTCACAGAGGCAATCCGCGATGCCGAGACAGAGAAATTACGGAACCAAAAGGAAGCATATTCCCAGCAATCGATTCTGCTCAGCGACTTGCTAAAGCAGCAGTCTGCCCTGGCAGATGCGGAGAGCCAATATCACCAGGCGGTCCTTGCATATTGGAGTGCGCGCGCTGA
>MNEA01000080.1 GCA_001917435.1 Acidobacteria bacterium 13_2_20CM_2_57_6 | reverse complement strand
TAGATGGCGAGTATGCGACCTCGGACCAAATTGCAGGAACACTTTCGCCCTGCTGGGCAGAGAGGCTTGGGCTTAAGCCGGGCATTCCGATCCCGGTTGGAGCTTTCGATGCTCACTGGGATGCCATCGGCGCTGGTTGCCGCACGGATGACATGGTAAACGTAATTGGTACGTCCACATGCATTATTGGGATCACGCCCTCGGTCAACCTGGTTCTTGGCGTATGCGGGGTTGTTCAAGGAAGTGTGCATCCTCAGCGTACCGGAATCGAGGCGGGCCTTTCCGCGGTGGGCGACATTTTTAACGCCATTGCTACCCGCGCCAGAACCGATGTGAGCACGCTGAGCCGGGGGCTCGAGTTTTACCGCGCGGGGCAGACTGGTTTGCTCCGCATGACCTGGGACAATGGCGACCGCACAGTATTGGTAAATCCCAACCTACGTGGCATCACGTTAGGTTGGAATCTTCAGAGCACAGGTCAAGACGAGCTGTTTGCCGCGATTGAAGGCACTGCGTTCCACACGCGCGTGATCCTCGACCGCATGGCCGCTCATGGCGTACACATCAAACGCGTTATTAATGCGGGCGGCATTCCGCAGAAGAATAACGTCCTGAACCAGGTTTATGCCAACGTTCTGGGAAGACCGGTGCTGGTTCCGAGTAAAAGTGTGGTTAGCCTCGGTTCCGCAATCTTTGCATTCCTCGCCGCGGGCACATTCAAGACGGTCGAAGATGCGCAGGACAAAATTTGCCCTCCCCACAGAGGGTTCGAGCCGGATGCGTCCGAGCAAACCGTCTACAACGAACTCTATCCCATGTATAGCAAGCTGTACTTTGCTTTTGGTCAGCCGGCAAAGAATGGGATTGGCGATGTTCTGCCAACTCTGATTCGTGTTGCGGCTTCGCGCGCAGCGGGTTCGCAGAACTGAGTTCACGATTTCGAGGGCACGCGTTTCTCTAGCTGTTCAGGCAGTATCTGCAAAATGATCCGAACCAGCTATGACTGATTGGACCCGGCGTGACCTCCTGAAGAGCGGCGGCTTGGCGATTTCGGCCAGCGCAGCGTCCAGGCTGCTTGGGAATCGGGTGGTAGGCGAATCAGCGCTAGATGCAGCAGTAGGCGGATCGGAAGCATCTCGCAGTTCCGGCAGCGGCGAGAGACCGCCTCTGCGCGAGCGGCTGAGCCTAGATTTCGGATGGCGTTTCTGCCTGGGTCATGCCACTGACCCGAGCAAGGATTTCGGCTATACGAGCCAGTCACTTTTTTCGAAAACGGGCGGAATGCTTGATCCTTCAAAGCCGGACTTCGATGACAGCCAATGGAGCTCGGTTGACATTCCTCACGATTGGGCGGTGGGACTCGATTTCAAAAACGTCCCTCAACTCGACAGCCATGGTTATAAGCCATTGGGACGGGATTATCCAGCCACCAGCATAGGCTGGTACCGCCGGGTTTTTGACGTGCCCGCATCCGATGCAGGACGCCGCATCTGGATCGAATTCGATGGCGTGTTCCGCGACTCGATCGCCGTGCTCAATGGAATTTACCTCGGGCGACATGGAAGCGGCTACACACCATTCCGCTACGACGTAAGCGATTTTGTGAACTATGGCGGAAAGAACGTCCTGGTTGTTCGCGTGGACGCTACTCTCGGTGAGGGGTGGTGGTACGAAGGAGCGGGCATCTATCGCCATGTATGGCTGAGCAAGACGAATCCAATTCACGTCGCACATAACGGCACGTTTGTTACGTCAGAGCTCAGCCCAGATTTAGCAACGCTCAGCGTTTCGACCGAAATTGATAATGACAGCGACTCCGAGCAGAGTTGCCGCGTCCTTACTAAGATCGTTGACCCGGGCGGGCGGAGTGTCGCTGATGCTCAATCCACTTCGCTCTCAATTCCTGCGGTGACCAGGCGCGAGTTCCGGCAGCAACTCACGATTAAAGACGCTGCGCTTTGGTCGCTTGAAGAGCCCAACCTATATCGAGCAGTCACGATGGTCGACGCCGACGGCAATGCCGCGGACGAATACGAGACCGCATTTGGCATCCGCACCATCCGCTTCGATCCCGACAAGGGCTTCTTGCTGAATGACAAGCCGGTAAAGATCAAGGGCACCTGCAATCATCAGGATTTTGCCGGCGTCGGCATCGCGCTGCCGGACCAGATTCACTTTTTCCGGGTCGAGAAACTGAAAGAAATGGGCTCCAACGCATATCGAATGTCACACAACCTGCCCACCCCGGCGCTGTTAGACGCATGCGATCAGCTAGGCATGTTGGTGATGGATGAGACTCGCATGATGTCGTCGAGTCCCGAAGGATTGGAGCAACTGGAGACGATGATCCGCCGGGATCGTAATCATCCCAGCGTGATCATCTGGTCGATCGGTAACGAGGAGGACCTTCAGGGCAGTGACACCGGCGCCCGCATCGCGAAATCGATGAAGCGCCTTGTGCGTAAGCTCGATTCAACTCGTCCCATCACCGAAGCCATGAACGAGGATTGGGGCAAAGGGCTGTCCGCCGTGGTTGACGTGCAGGGCTTCAATTACCACAGCGCTGAGCAGCTGGACGCATTTCATCGGCAATTTCCCAGGCAACCGACGATCGGCACTGAAACTGCCAGTACCGTATGCACACGTGGTGTGTATGAGAACGACAAACAGGCAGGTTACGTCAGCGCCTATGACGCGAACATTCCGCCCTGGGCCCAACTCGCTGAATATTGGTGGCCTATTTATGCCGAGCGTCCGTGGGTGGCCGGCGGATTTGCCTGGACCGGTTTCGATTATCGCGGCGAACCCACGCCGTACAAGTGGCCATGTATCAACTCTCATTTCGGCATCATGGATACCTGCGGCTTCCCCAAGGACAATTTTTATTACTACCAGGCACAGTGGACTGACAAGCCCATTCTCCATCTATTTCCGCATTGGAATTGGAACGGCAAAGAAGGAAATGAAATTGATGTTATGCACCGGGCACGCTCGAAGTGAGAGGATTCAAGAATCACCGCCAGGTCCTGACGGCGAAGCGCGAGACTACTGGCAGCCCTGCAAAACTCGCTCTGATTGCCGACCGCAAGGAAATTTCAGCCGATGGACGCGACCTCTCAGTGGTTCAGGTGCAGGTACTCGACGCGCAGAACCGGCTGGTGCCGATTGCGGGTTCCCCGATTGAATTTCACCTCTCAGGCAACGGCAGCCTGATCGGTGTAGGCAATGGCAACCCCAGCAGTCATGAGGCCGATAAAGCGGACAGGCGGCATGCCTTCAACGGCTTGTGCATGGCGATTGTGCGGAGCATCAGACAGCCTGGCGAACTGCGATTGGAAGCAACTTCGCCAGGGCTTGAACCCGCAGTCATCGTGATCAACTCCCATGCTGCAAACGGGCATCCAGTCGTGTGAAGTGCTGAATCGCAGAATCGTTTTCCGAGGAGAGGAGCGGATGAGCGGACGACCTCATTACCAATTCGTTGCGCGCTATATGTTTGTTTTTCTCGTTGTCGCTGCGATCACCGCTTCGGATCAAGCGACTGGCGCTCAAAACATTTCTGCGCAGAGCAAGCCGGCTTTTGCTCCCGACAAAATGGAAACGATTCTCTACGGCGTTGCTTACTACCCGGAATACATGCCTTATGACCGGCTCGACAGAGATGTAGAACTGATGCAGAAAGCCGGAATCACGGTGGTTCGCGTGGGCGAATCTACGTGGAGCACGTGGGAGCCGCACGATGGCGATTTTCAGTTTGCCTGGATGCAGCGCGTTCTTGACCGTTTGCACGCGGCAGGAATCAAAGCCATCCTCGGCACGCCGACTTATTCCATTCCCACGTGGCTTTATAAGGAGCATCCCGAGATTGTTGTTACTCATAACGGCACCGCACCTCCGCTGACCGATCCTTATCCCCCTACTTATCCGCCCGCTAAAACGCCGGGCTACTACGGGCCGCGCCAGAATTATGATTTTCTCAATCCTTATTTCAGGCAGCACGCGGAGCGGGTTATCCGCGAGATCGTCAGCCACTTCAAAGATCATCCTGCGGTGATCGGATACCAGATCGACAATGAGACTTTCCCGACCGGAGTCCCCACCCCGTACATGAATTCCGCTTTCCTCGACCGTCTGAAGCAGAAGTACAAGGCACCAGACACGATCAATAAAATCTGGGGTCTTGTTTACTGGGGACAGCTTGTCGATAGTTGGGATGACCTGCCGCCGCGCAATGGCATTCTGAATCCCGGCTACAAGCTGGAGTGGGAAAATTTCCAACACGACGTCGTGACCGACTATCTCGCCTGGCAGGCAAAGATCGTCAACCAGTACAAGCGCCCTGACCAGTTCATCACCCAGGACTTCAGCGGCGGAGTACACACCAATCTCGATCAGTGGGCGATTGCGGGCAATCTCGACATTGTCGCCGAGAATCCCTATTTCGAGACACAGAAACGGCTGGATGCTCGCACTATCTGGCTTTCAGGCGATCTCGGACGCTCATTGAGGCACACAAATTATCTGGTGACCGAAACCAACGCGCAGACGATCGGGTGGGATTCCCGCACGCAATATCCGCAATATCCCGGCCAACTGCGTCTGGTTGTCTACACGCATTTGGCTGCTGGCGCCAACATGGTCGAGTACTGGCATTGGCATTCGTTGCACTACGGACAGGAAACCTATTGGAAAGGAGTCCTCTCGCACGATCTGGAGCCGAACCGCACATACGCAGAAGTCTCGCGCGTCGCCTCCGAACTGAAAAAATTGGGCGCCCAGTTGGTTGATCTCAAGAAAGACGACAAAGTCGCGATCCTGTTCAGCGCCGATTCCGCCAATGCGCTGAGCTATATGCCGGTCAGCGATCACGTGAACTACATGACCGTGCTCAAGCAAATGTACGACGCGCTCTACGATTTGAATATTGAACCCGACTTCGTGCAGGCGGGGGACCCGAATCTCTCGCGCTACAAAGTCCTGCTGGTCCCACCACTCTACAGCACCTCGGACCGGGTGCTGCAACAGATTTCCGATTATGTCAAAAATGGCGGCCAGGTCGTAATGGCTTTCAAGAGCGGCTTCACGAATGAATACTCAACCGTTCGCGACGTGATGGCGCCTGGGCCGCTGCGCGCCGCGGCCGGCTTCCACTATCAGGAGTTCACGAATCTTGCCGAGCCAGAGCCGCTCACGCCCGATCCTTACGGTGTTGGTGAACAGAATAAAGGTTCTGTATGGGAGGAGTTTCTAGTCCCCGAGACGGCCCAAGTGGTCGCATCTTTCGACGATCCCTATTGGCATTTTCCCGCCATCATGCGAAACCAATACGGCGGAGGCACACTGACATATGAAGGCACATTTCTAACAGATACTTTACAGCGCGAGGTTATTCGTGAAGTTCTGAGACGAGCTGGCTTGACCGGTCCGGACCAGAACCTACCGGGCGTGGTGAAAGTTCGCCATGGGCGAAACGCGCAGGGGAAGTTGCTGCACTACTATCTGAACTTTTCCGGTGAAGAGCAGACGTTTTCTTATCCGTACGGCAATGGGTCGGATCTTCTGACAAACGCTTCTGTGCGGCAAGGGCAAGCATTCAACCTTAAGCCCTGGGATTTAGCAATCGTTGCCGAGCAATGAGAGACTTCTGATGCAATCACTGACTTCGTTTATCACGCGCCATTCCCGCGCATTTGCGCTCTCGATATTTTTGACTCACGCGTCAATTTGTCTACAGGCCCAACCTGCCTCAGGAGTAAGTGCCGGACGCGACATCTGGCAGGTTCCCCTCAGCCATAACCTCATGCCGCATTTCGAACAGGCAAACGGGCGCAAGCTCCTTTATGTAGATGGCAGGCCATTTACGGTGCTGGCGGTTGAGATCCCCTGGTGGGATCTAATTTACGGTAGATACAACGAGACCGAGACGGCTTACGACAGTTTGTATCCTGCCGCGGAGAAAATTGGGCTGAATGCTCTGAAGGTGCCGATTAAGTGGTCTATGGTCGAGCCGGAAAAGGGAGTTTACGACTTCTCCTATATCGACCACGCAAAGAGCATGGCGGAGAAACATCACCTAAAAGTTGTGCTGAACTGGTTCGGGCACTACGCCAGCGGGGACGGCACTATCTACGGCAATCTGACCGGCGAGCTGTACGCGCCCATGTACATTGTCAGCGATGAGAAGACATATCCGCGCGCGGTGGACGGAGATGGCGTTATCCACCACAACGCCGCATCCTACGATTATGAGCCGATTATCGGCCGCGAAATCGCTGCCTTCCGCGCTTTCATGCAGCACATCATGCAGGTTGATTCTCAAACCCACACCATTCTCATGATCCAGGTCGAGAATGAAATTGCGGTCTTCGGTGTGGATCGCAAGAATCCCAAGATGTGGCGCGACCACTCACCCGCTACCAGCAAACGATTCGCCGACAACGGCTTCACTGACGACCTGAAATTCAGCGCCTGGGACCTGAGTTACCACTGGATCCGGCGCATCACCGAGGCGGGCGCAGAGGTCTACCCCATTCCGTTCTTTCATAATTACGTTGGCGGAGAGATCGCGGATTGGATGGTCGGCGGCGCGCCCGGTGAAGATGTGCAAACATATCTCCAGAACTGTCCCCACATTTCTTTCATCGGCGTCAACTCCTATTTCTGTGCCGAGTGGCGGCCCGACTACAGTTGCGGGCGACGAATTCGGTGCCCCGATTTTTGCGCCTTGGGCGTTGACCGTATCTTATCCAGAATCCAACCAGCCCTATGTCTTGAGTGACGGCACTTTGGCTAATGGCGCGTATGCCCTGCGCGATACCTATTCCTCACTCACCAAAGCACTGCCCCAGGTTTCCTATTACGCCACAACTGACAAGCTGAAGGTATTCATGTCCCGCTCGCCGGGGCAAAGGTTCTCCACAACTGAAACCGTAAACGGCTTCCCGGTGACGGTTACAGGTGAGAACAATGGTCAGGCGATTGTCATCCATCCCGCTGCTCACGAATTCTTACTCGTCGGCTATCGCACAAATGTTTCGTTCACAGATCCAGCATTCCAGTGGCCCATGATGAAGCAGATTCGTGTGGAAAGGCTCTACTGGGCTGGCGATCACTGGAATCCTGATGGAGAACCCAATTATGGTGTTGATCAGAGCAAAAAGACTCTGGACATAGACCTCGATACTCCACAAGCCGTCCTCGTCTCATGGTAGACAGAGGTTCGGGTTCGGGATTAGCATACCGACAGCAGCAAACCAGATGAAATCATACTTGCTCGGCTTGGATGTCGGCACTGGCGGAACGCGTGCCGTCTTAGTCGGCAAAGATGGTGCAATTATTTCTTCAGCTACGCGAGAGCATCAGCCATTCGCTTCACCTCATAACGGATGGGCGGAGCAGGATCCGCATGATTGGTGGAGCGCGGCAGCAGGCGCGATTCGCGATTGCAGCGCTAAAGCCCAGGTTAGTGATCAGGACGTCGCCTGCGTAGGTCTGGCCGGCCAGATGCACGGCGCAGTGTTGCTCGATGAAAACGATCAGGTGCTCCGACCTGCGATTATCTGGTGCGACCAGCGAACGCAGCAGGAATGCGACTGGCTGGACCATACTGTGGGACGCGAGCGGGTCATCCAACTGACTTGTAATCCCGCGCTCACAAACTTCACGCTGACGAAGCTGCTTTGGGTGCGGAATCACGAGCCACGCGTTTGGCAGCGCTTCCGAAGCTTCTTGCTTCCGAAGGACTACATCCGATTCCGCCTAACCGGAGAACACGCGACTGATATGGCCGACGCTTCGGGCACGCTGCTGCTGGACGTCGCTCGCCGGCGCTGGTCATCAGACATCATGGCCACAGTGGGCCTGCCGGAATCTTGCTTACCGCGGGCTTTTGAGTCGGTGGAAATATGCGCGCGTGTTTCTGACGAGGGTGCACGCGCCACCAGCTTACGCGCAGGGACGCCGATTGTGGCGGGAGCTGGCGATCAGGCTGGGGGCGCCATCGGGCTCGGAATTGTACGGCAAGGGGATGTGAGCGCCACGATTGGAACGTCTGGCGTACTGTTTGCCGCAACGGATCGGCCGACCATGGATCCGCAAGGCCGCATGCATACCTTCTGCCACGCGGTGCCTGATCGCTGGCACGTTATGGGAGTAACACAAGCGGCGGGATTGTCATTGCGGTGGTTCCGCGACCTGCTGGCAGGCTCACCGAATTATCAGAAAAGTTACGAGGAACTCATCGCCGAAGCTGCAGCTACGCCGGCGGGAGCGGATGGTCTATTGTGGGCACCCTATCTCATGGGTGAGCGGACGCCGCATCTCGATCCAAGGGCACGTGGGGCACTCGTCGGTTTGATCGCGAACCATACTCGAGGCCATGTGGTTCGTGCCATTCTCGAAGGTGTAGCGTTCAGTTTGAAAGATACGCTTGCACTCTTCGATGAGATGGAGGTACCCGTTCGCAGCATTCGCCTTGGGGGAGGTGGCGCCCGTTCAACTCTGTGGCAGCAAATTCAGGCAGACATTTACGGCCAGGAGGTCGAAATCGTTGAAGCGGAGGAAGGCGCAGCCCACGGAGCGGCGCTACTGGCCGGAGTGGCCCATGGAGTCTGGAATTCAGTAGAGGAAGCGTGCGAGTGCGCAGTGCACGTTGCAACGCGCGTATCGCCACATCCAGCGGCAATGGACGTAATGCGACGCCAATACGAAATATATCGGACGCTTTACCCAGCCTTGAAGCCAGTTTTCGCGAGACTGACTAACAACCAATCACGTGAGATGCCGAATTGATTGTTGTGGGACGCCGTACTAGCACTCAAGAATCTCGTAAAACTCTATCCAGGCATCCTTGAAAAAGTGCTTCTGCTTGTTGGCCAGTTCGGTGTGCTCCGGGTTGGTTTCGAAGAGTTTGAGGGCCGCTTGCGCCGCACACAGGTCTTTGAAGGAGGCTTGCCAGATAAGAGTGTTTGCCGGATCGCGGCTGGAGATAGGGAGCAATCGTTCCCCCCTGGGTAGAACGCCACGATCTTCCAGCCCCGCAAATTCTTTCTCGAGCGCGATGAACTCCTGTTTCTTCGAATGTTCAAACTGCTGAACCAGACGCATGATAACGGCCACAATATCCCCCTCAGCCCCGACTTACAAAGGCTCCTTCCTTCTTGAAACCAGATAACGCGCTAAGTCGTGATTACTCCCGCTCGTGCTTCTGTCTCCTCGGGAACCTCAAACGAAACCAGCTCCGAGCGGAACCCGCGGGTTCGGAACGCACCATAGCCGATTCCCAATAGCATCCAAATGATGCCTGCAATTTTCGCGGGTTTACTCAAGTTCAACCAAAGCAGCAGGCAGATGGTGAAACCGAGGATTGGCACAAACAAGCTCGCCAACGTCCTTTGCCTCGCGCGCCAATAGTAACGGGCAAATGATGCGGCGTTCACTCCCATGAATGCCAGCAGCGCTCCGAAATTGAGTAACTCGGCAGCGCGCTCGAAGGTCAGGACGGTAGTTCCCGCCAGCGCGAATAAACCCACAAAGATGACATTGTTCTGAGGAATGCGCCGCGTGGGTTCGATTACTCCGAAAAAGGATTTCGGGAGGGCATTTCCCCTTCCCATACCGTATAGCAAGCGTGCAGCTCCGAGTTGTGAGCCCATGCCAGAACCGATCGTCGCCACCAGCAAGGTGATGTTAATCAAGGTAAACAGCCACCGCCCGGCGGCACGCCCCGCCACGTAAACGTA
>MNEA01000127.1 GCA_001917435.1 Acidobacteria bacterium 13_2_20CM_2_57_6 | reverse complement strand
TTTCAGATACAGACCGCAAAAAAGGAGACCTGCAGTACCCTCATCCTAATGTCGTGCACCGATGTTTCGGTCCCGCATTGACACTCCCGCGGGTGCGGCTTACACTCAAAATTCAATTTGCAGGCAGGGGAAGCGGGGAAGGCCGTGTGAATCGGCCGCGGTCCCGCCACTGTGATCGGCTCAAGAGCCGTAAGCCAGGCCACCCTTCCGTGCCGCAGAGGGCCGCGCTCTTCGCGAGAAAGGGCAATGCCGGAAGCCCCTTAGGTGTCTCGTGGGGCTTTTTTGTTGGACAATGGAAGTTTCCTCGCCGTGGGAGATTTGTGAAGTTAACCAACCAACTTTTGCGAAGAATGATTTTTGCTGCGGCTGCTTTGCTGCTCGGCGCAGCGCCCTCCCGCGCGCAAGGTGCTTTCCATTCGTCTCCCGCCTCTCCGGTCTACCGTGAAGTCACCGATGAAACCGGCCGCTCTGTGCGCATTCCGCAACCTCTTCGCCGTATCGTGTCCCTGGCTCCAAGCCTCACCGAAACGGTCTATGCTCTCGGCGTGCAGGACCGTCTCGTCGGCGACACGGAATTCTGCGACTACCCGCCCGATGCCCAGAAAAAAACCAAGGTCGGCGGCGCAATCAATCCAAGCCTGGAGCAAATTGCCGCTCTCCATCCCGATCTCGTCCTCGTGACTAAAGGTCTGAACCGCCTTGAAACCGTCCACGCTCTGGATAACCTGGGAATCCCTTCCTACGCCACCGACCCTCACTCCGTCAATGACATCATCGCTTCATCGAAAAAGCTCGCCGACCTCTTGGGCGTTCCAGACGTCGGTGCGTCGGTCGCCGCCGAAATGGAACATCAGCTTGCCGCTCTGCGGCAACGTCTTGCGTCTTCTCCTGCAGAGCGTGTTCTCTTTGTTGTATGGCACCAGCCGCTCATCTCCGTTGGCAAGCACACTTTCATCGCCGACGCGCTCCGCTATGCAGGCGCCGTCTCCATCGTTGATGCTGAGCAGGACTGGCCGCAGATCAGCCTTGAAGAAGCCGCTCGTCTGCAACCTGACTATCTCGTCTTTGCGGCCTCGCATTCTGAAACAGCTCCTCCGGGCCTCGAAGCCCTGTCTACTCTTCCTGGCTGGCGCATCCTGGAAGCCGTCACCAATCGCCGCTACGCCGTGATTAGTGACGCCGTGAACCGGCCGGCCCCGCGCATCGTCGCCGCAATTGAAGAGCTTGCGCGGCAGCTTCATCCCGAAGCCTTTGTTGAAAAACCGGAAAACCTCAACGAGAAACCTGCCAAGGAGAAAATGGATAAAGAAAAAACCGAAAAAGACAAGAACGAAAAGATGCCTCTGCCGCCGGTTCAGCCTCCCCATTCGGCATTTTCTATGCTTTCCGGCGTACTGCGCAGCAGCGACACTGTTCCCGGAGGCCGCGCATGCGCCCGCTGACGCTCCGGCGCCTCCTCCTGCAATGCTTCGCATTGCTCCTGATTTTGTTCGTTGTTGTCGTCATTGCCATTAAATTTGGCGCTGTCCCTGTTTCTCTCTATGCTCTTGGCCGCGATCTATGGAACGTCTTGTTGCACCAGCGCACCAACATTTCCAGCGACTACGTCCTGATCATCCAGAATATCCGCCTTCCCCGGATTCTCCTCGGAATCATTGTCGGTGCGTCTCTCTCCGTGGCCGGCACCAGCTTCCAGGCGCTCCTTCGCAATCCTCTCGCTGATCCCTACGTCCTTGGCGTTTCCAGTGGTGCGGGCCTCGGCGCCATCCTGGCGCTCATCCTCGAGCCCCACCTCACCCTCTCTCCGGTATTCGCGGCATTGCTGACTCCTCTCGGTGCGTTTCTTGGTGCTGCCGCCACCGTCGCCGCCGTCTATTTTCTCGGTCGCCGCGAGGGCCAAATTGACAGCACCACTCTTCTCCTCGGCGGTGTCATCACCGCCTCTTTCATTTCCGCCATCATCATGTTCCTCATGAGCACTCTCACGGGAAATCTCCGTGGTCTCTCCTTCTGGCTGATGGGCGATCTGTCTACTCCTCTGCAGAAGAGCGTCTATTGGTTTCTTGGCATCGGGTTCATCGCTGCCTCTGGTGCGATTTACACCACCGCTTCCGATTTGAACTTGCTTCTCGCCGGAGAAAAAGAAGCCATGCACCTTGGCGTGGACGTTCCGCGCATTCGTCTGGTCGTTTACATTGCGGCGTCTTTGTTAACCGGGTTGGCCGTCTCCGTCAGCGGCGCCATCGGTTACGTTGGTCTGATCGTTCCGCATGTGATGCGCCTCATCTTCGGGTCAGACCATCGCACTCTGTTGCCGACAGCCGCGATCGGCGGCGCCATTGCTGTTGTTTTCGCGGACACTCTGGCGCGCACTGTGGTTGCACCCAACGAACTCGCCGTCGGCGCCGTGACCGCCGTGGTCGGCGCTCCGCTCTTCATCTACCTCCTTCGTAGGCGGCTCGCATGAGCCCTGGTTCCTCTCACGCGCGGCATCTTGCCGAAGCTGGCCGCCTGGCCAACGAAATACGCCTGAGTGTCGAGCAAGTCAGCTATGCCTATTCCGCGAATCCCGCGCAAGCTCCGCTCTTCACGCTGGAGGCAACCAGCTTTCAGGCCCGACCCGGCGAAATAGTGGCCATTCTTGGCCCCAATGCCAGCGGCAAGTCCACATTGCTGAAATTAGTCTCCGGTGAACTTGCGCCTCTCTCCGGGCGCATTTTGCTCAACGGCTTCGTCACTCACTCGCTTACTCCTCGCACCCGCGCGCAGCGCATCGCCGTCGTCCAGCAAGAGAGCCGTTTGCTTTTTCCCGCCCGCGCCTGGGAATTTGTCCTTCAGGGCCGGCATGCTCATGGCCGCTCGCTGCGTTTTGAATCCGAAGACGACGTCATCATCGCCAAGAATGCTCTCGCCCAGGTGGGGGCCACCGATCTCAGCGATCGCTGGATGGACCAGATTTCCGGCGGCGAAAAGCAGCGTGTCATTCTCGCCCGCGCCCTAGCCCAGCAGCCTCTGCTGCTGCTGCTTGATGAACCCACTCTCCATCTCGATATCGCCGCGCAGATCGGTTTGCTCGATGCTCTCCGCCGTCTCGCCGCTGCAAATCGTTACACCGTCATCGTCGTCACGCACGAGCTGAATCTCGCCGCCGAATATGCTGATCAAGTCGTCTTGATGCAGCGCGGCCGTTGCTTGCGTGTCGGTCCGCCCATAAACATTTATCAGCGCGAATTGCTCGAACAGGTTTTCCAGACGCCGCTTACCGTGGAGCTTGGCTCCTCCGGCCGGCCGCGCGTCACCGTTCTAGCTGGAACGTAGTGTAGGGGCGAACTTTAGTTCGCCCTTCTTCTCGTTAACCCCGACCCTGCGGCCCCGTGCTGCAGACCACAATAACCGCGAACTTCGTGCTCGGGAAGACGGGCAACCGCATCAGCGGTTGCACTTGAATTGTTGATTTCGCGAATGTTGTCTTAGCGAAATCTGATCGCCAATTCAAGAAAAGCCGTCGCCGCCGCGCGACTGTAGGGCGGATTCAGTGTATGCGTGGGCCACTGCGGCCAGTCGCTCCATCGCTGGGCGACTCCGCGGGAAGGTCCCGCAACGGTCCTGATTCGAAAGGGCCGGAGCTACCGCCAAGCCAGGAGACCGGCGAAGTTCGCAGCCGTACGATTCCTTTTGATCGCACTGGTCAACCTTCAACTCCCGCGCGAGAGGGAGCGGAGGATCAAATGAATATGACTCTTCTTCGAACTGCCTTTCTTCTCTTCGCAGTTTCTGTACTCAGCTTTTCCTTGCAAGCGCAAAGCAATTCCACGGATGCCCATCTGTCCGGCCGCGTTACCGACGCTTCCGGCTACACCATCGCGGGCGTAAAAATCACGGCTCAACCTGAAAACGCTGCAGTACCCACGGCTTCAACTTCCACGGCCGCAGACGGTGCCTACACTGTAGTTTTGGCTTTTGGCCCCTACCGGATTCGTTTCGAACGTACCTCTTTCGTCCCTCGCGAATTTTCTCTTTTGCTGTCCGCTTCAGACTCTCGCACTCTCGACGTCAAGCTCGAAATCGCGCAAGTCTCCGAAAATGTCGTGGTCACCGCCAACTCCCAGCCTCTCGAAATCAGCCAGACGCCCGCTCCGGTCGATGTCCTCATGCCAGACGAAATCCGCCAGCGCCAGCTCGTCTCGCTAGCGGATGCTCTCGGCACTCTTCCGGGCGCCGCCATCGCTCGCACCGGCCGCGAAGGAGGTCTCACCACTTTCTTCCTCGATGGTGGCAACTCCAATTTCACCAAGTTTTTCGTTGACGGCACGCCTCTCAACGAGCCGGGCGGCTTTCTCAATCTTTCCAGCCAAACCTTTGACAACATTGACAAGCTCGAAGTCGTTCACGGCGCCGAAAGCGCTCTCTACGGCACCGATGCGGTCTCCGGCGTTGTTCAACTCTTCAGCCATCGAGGCGCCACGCGCATTCCCGAACTCCATCTTTTCGCCGAAGGCGGTAGCTATTCCTCCGCTCGCGGCGGCGCTTTGGTAGCTGGCCTCCTCGGCGCGTTCGATTATTCACTCGCGGGCTCCTATTTCCAGACCGACGGCCAGGGAAGTAACGACGCATTCCTTAATCGCAATTTCTCTGGCAACTTCGGTTACAGTTTCAGCGACGCGAACCATTTGCGCCTCACCGTCCGCAGCAACTCCAGTTTCGCCGGTCTTCCCGGACCCATCCTCTTCCTCCCGCCCAGCCTCTCTCAATTCGAACGCCTCAAACTCCTCCTCTTTCATTTCAGCTGGGATTTCCGCGCGGGCCCGCATTGGATCCATCGCCTCAGCGGCCATGAAAACCGCACGCTGGATACCAACGCCAATCCTCCAGCCTTCACTTTCGTCGACCAATTCAATCGCGCCGGTCTTCAAGAGCAATCCACCTATACGTTCCGCACCGGCGCTGTCGCCGCCGGCTACGAATACGAAGTTGAGAATGCCTATCCGAGCCTAATCGCCGGTTTCCATGCGCGTCGCAACAATCAAGCAGGTTTTCTCGATGCCCGCTGGCAGCCTCTTGCCCGCCTCACCCTGAGTGCCGGTGCGCGTGCCGAGGCCAACACGACGTTTGGCACTCGCGTTGTTCCACGCGCTGGCGCCGTTTACGCTCTCCACGACGGCCGCGGCTTCTGGGGCGACACTCGCGCGCGCTTCTCCTACGGCCAGGGCTTCAAGGAGCCCGCTCTTGAGCAATCCTTCGGCAGCGACCCTTGCTTCCCCGGCAATTCTTCACTTCGCCCCGAGCGCAGCCAGACCTATGACGCTGGTCTCGATCAGTTTCTTGCCGGTCAGCGCCTGCGTCTCTCCGCCACTTACTTCAACAATCGTTTCCGCGACATTGTCAGCTTTACTTTCGATCCCACAACCACTACCGCCTGCCCGCAAGGCACCGGCACGTACTTCAATACGGATCTCGCTCGCGCCCGCGGCGTCAATCTCTCGGGCCAATTGCGCCTTCGGCACTGGCTCAGCCTTGACGGCAACTACTCGCATGACGACACGCGCGTCCTGAAATCTCCCAACGCCTTCGATCCCGTCCAGATGCCAGGCAATCACCTTCTTCGTCGTCCGGTCAACTCCGGCAGCCTCATCCTCAATACTTTCTATCGTCATTGGAATTTGAATCTCACTGGCTATTTCTCAGGCATCCGCACCGACAGCGATTTTCTCGGCTTCGGTTTGACTCACAATCCCGGCTACGCGCGCTTCGATCTTGCCACTAGCTATCTCATCGCTCGTGGCATTTCCTTCACTGGCCGTGTCACCAACCTTTTCGACAAGCAATACCAGGACGCCCTCGGCTTCCCTGCGCTCGGCCGCGATTTCCGTCTCGGCCTCAACTACCGTTTCACTGGACGAAACTGATGACTTCACCCGAACCCATCCTCTTCTGTTGGAGCGGCGGCAAAGACAGCGCCATGGCGCTGCACACGCTATTCCAACAGAAGACTTTCCAGGTCGTCGCGTTGCTCACGACCGTCACGGAAACCTACGACCGCATCGCCATGCACGGCGTCCGCCGCGAACTTCTCAAGCGCCAGGCCGAATCCATCGGCCTTCCCCTTCATGAAGTTTTCATCCCGCCGCAATGCGTCAATCCCGTCTACGAAGCGCGCATGGAAGAAGCCCTGCGCATTCACCTCGCTCAGGGCGTCCGCAAAGTCGCCTTTGGCGACATCTTCCTCGAAGATCTCCGCGCCTATCGGGAGAAGAATCTTGCCCGCATCGGCATGACAGCGCTCTTCCCCATTTGGAAGCGCGACACCCGCGAGTTGATCGAGCACTTCCACCGGCATCATTTCCGCGCCATCGCCGCATGCGTCGACGCCAAAGTTCTCGACGCCAGCTTTGCTGGCCGCGAACTCGATGAATCCTTGTTCCGCGATCTTCCGTCCCACGTCGACCCCTGCGGCGAAAACGGCGAATTCCACACCTTTGTTTTCGATGGTCCCATCTTTCAAACTCCGATTCCTATTCGAACGGGAGAAGTCGTCAACCGCGATGGCTTTGTCTTTTGCGATTTGTTGCCGGCCGATTTGGACATGTGCCCGGCCATTCCGTCATTTCGAGCGAAGCGAGAAATCTCTCTTCGATGGTTGCTTCAACGCCCTCAGATGATTCAGCAAGGAGGAATCTCAATGAACGAAAACGCCATTAACACTCCGCGCCTGCTCTATCGCACTCTGTTCGCGGTCGCCCTGATTATGCTCGCCGCCAGCTTGCGCATTGCTCCGCATCCTTGGAACTTCACTCCCCTTGGCGCCATGGCGCTCTTCTCTGGCGCGCTGCTGAAGGACCGCCGCCTTGCTTTCACATTCCCGCTCGTTGCGCTTTTTGTTGGCGACGTTTTCATCGGCTTCCACAAACTACTCCCCATCGTCTACGCCAGCTTCCTGATCAACGTCGCCATTGGCCTTTGGCTCCGGGACCGCCGCAGCATCGCCCGCATCTCTCTCGCCACGTTCCTCGGCGCCATCCAATTCTTCCTCGTCACCAACTTTGCCGTTTGGTGGCTCCTGAACTCCTATCCAAAAACCGCCTCCGGCCTCGCCGCCTGCTACCTTGCGGGTATTCCCTTTTTCTGGAACACCCTGGCCGGCGACGCCTTCTATGCCGTTCTTCTCTTCGGCGCCTACGCCCTAGCCGAGCGCTTCGTCCCTGCGCTGCGCCCGTTCGCCCAGCGCGCGTCCGCCTGATTGTAGTGGCGGGTCTTTCAGACCCGTGCTTTTCGCCATTGCCCCCGAAGCTGCAGGGACGGCCTGGAGTTTACCCCGACCCAGTCGGGGAGGCCGTCCGCTCTCTGTCCGGCCAGCCACAGCATCTGCTCTGCTATAATCTTTGTCTCTTATGGCGAAATCCGCTCCAGAGGCCGCCTCCATCGCTCCCGACGTGCTCGCGAAATACGAGCCCGTCATCGGCTTGGAAGTCCACGTCCAGCTCCTCACGCGCACAAAAATCTTCTGCGGCTGTTCCACGCGTTTCGGCGATCCCCCAAACACCGACGTCTGCCCCGTCTGCCTCGGCCTCCCCGGCACTCTCCCCGTGCTCAACAAGCGTGCCGTCGAAATGGCCATGCGCGCCGCGCTCGCCTTGAATTGCACCGTTCACGACCATTCCCGCTTCGCTCGCAAAAACTATTTCTACCCGGACCTCCCCAAGGGCTATCAAATTTCCCAGTACGAATTGCCGCTCGCCACCGGCGGCTGGCTCGAAATCGAAGTCGGCGGAGAAAAAAAACGCATCGGCATCACGCGGCTCCATCTCGAAGAAGACGCCGCCAAGAATCTCCACGAAGGCTTCTCGCAATCTGCCACCAAGGCTTACATTGACTACAACCGGTGCGGCACACCGCTCAGCGAAATCGTCTCCCAGCCGGATATGCGTACGCCCGAGGAGGCTTACGCTTACCTCACTACGCTCCGCCAGATCATGCTCTACACCGGCGTCAGCGATTGCAATATGGAGGAAGGCTCGCTCCGTTGTGACGCCAACGTTAGCGTTCGTCCGCGCGGCTCAAAGGAATTCGGCACAAAGGTCGAAGTAAAAAATCTGAATTCTTTTCGCTTTCTCCAAAAAGCTCTGGAATACGAAATGGAGCGCCACATCGGCGTCCTGGAATCCGGCGGCCGCCTCTTTCAGGAGACACGCCTCTGGAATCAAGCCGAAGGCCATACCGTCTCCATGCGTTCCAAGGAAAAGGCCCACGACTACCGCTATTTCCCGGAGCCCGATCTTCTCCCCGTCCACATCAGTTCCGCCTGGCGCGAAGAAGTCCGCCGCGCGCTTCCCGAGCTCCCTGAAGCCAAGCGCGCCCGCTTCGTCACCGCCTACGGCATCACGCCCTATGACGCCGAAGTTCTCACCAGCAGGCAATCCCTTGCCGATTATTTCGAAGCCGTCGTCAAAGCTGGCGCTCCCGGCAAAGCTGCCGCCAACTGGATGCAAACCGAACTTCTTCGCGGCCTGAAAGATTCCGGCAAGGAAATCACCGCGAGCCCTGTCTCGCCGGTCGCTCTCGGCGAACTAGTGAAGCTTGTTGAATCTGGCAAAATAACCGGCGCCGTCGCCAAGAAAGTTTTCGCCACCATGTTCGAATCCGGCCGCAGTGCCGCCGAAATCGTCGCTGCCGAAGGGCTTGGCGCCCAAGTCAGCGATGTCGCCATCGAACAAGCGGCCCGTGAAGTCATCGCCAAAAATCCGGCCAACGTCGCCAAGTTCAAATCCGGAAACGAAGGCGTCTTCAAATTTTTCGTCGGCCAGGTCATGAAGGCAACGCGCGGCCAAGCCAACCCGCAGGCCGTCAACGACATCCTCCGCAAGTTACTTGCGTAAGCGAAATGAAATTTGTCGCTGTTTTTTTTCGTAGCAGATGAGGAACGTCTGTAGGGCGATCTTCCGAGGCCATTCGCTCCGATTCCTGTTATGCTTCCAACAACTGACGTGAGGAACTTTCCATGCTCAAAGTAGGCGCCAATGCCCCCGCCTTCCGCCTGCAATCCGACGAAGGCAAAGAAATCGCGCTCAAGGACTTCGCTGGCCAGCGCGTTCTCGTCTTTTTCTTGCCCAAGGCCAGCACTCCCGGTTGAACCATCGAAGCGTCCGAGTTTCGTGACGCAAAGAGGCAATTCGACAGGCTGGGCACGGCCATCCTCGGCATGAGCGCCGATCCCGTCAAGGCGCTTGCTTCGTTCAAGGAGAAGTACAGACTCAATTTCCCCTTGCTCAGCGATCCCACTCACAAAACCATTCAGAAATTCGGCGTCTGGCAGAAAAAAAAGTTCATGGGCCGCACCTTCATGGGCATCATCCGCAGCTCTTTCCTCATCGGCAAAACCGGAAAAATCGAAGAACTCTGGCCCATCGTTAGAGCCAAAGGCCACGCCTCCGAAGTCCTCAAAGTCATCTCGAAAAAACAGCCCGCCGCGCGGGTCGCTACTGCGTAGGTTCTTTATTCCTTGAAGAGTTCTTCCTCCCAGTCAATCCGTCAGGGATGCGCCCGGTTCATATCCCGCCTGCTGCCCCCTATCGTCATATATGGCATCAGGGAGGGTTACGATCACCCCTATCAACCAAACCAGGAGGGTCTCGATCATCCTCACAACCAAGGGGATGGAAGACGCTGCTATCAGGAAGTTGTTGGGAGGTTTCTCGCTCGACTCAGGCCATTGGTGACGACAGGCATCGCATTCCCAAAGACTGCGATGCAGCGGTCGAGGCCCGCCAAGAGGGCCCTGGTGTAGTCCACCGGTTTGTTCAATCCCCGAAAGGAAACGTTAAAAGACTGGCAAATGGGACAGCGCGGCTGCTGATACTCGCCAACTCCTTCTACGTCGAACTTCTCAGGAGCGCCTTACTCCAGCAAGCTTGAAGCCTCGTCGGCATCTGCCTTTCTCACGCAAAGTTTGATGCGGCCAAGAAAATTGCACCAGAACCAGTCCATCCGAATGGCGTTCTCATCTGCGAGGTAGAACTGAACCGAAAGCCTTACTCGGGTCGTGGATTGCTTTCGCGGATAGGCGAGACGATGCTCCACGCCCTGCCTATCCGCTGAAGATGGGCGTCAGTTGATCGTCACGGACGCCCGCGTGGTGAACGCCAGCTTCGTTTCCGCCGGAAATTCGATATCTTTCTTCCCTGTCGCCGCCGCGCCTGCCGTTCCGGCTCCCGCGCCAGCCGCAGCACCGATCGCCGCGCCCTTGCCGCCGCCTGCCAGCGCTCCAATCACAGCGCCGCCCGCCGCGCCGCCGCCGATGAACCCGGCGTCTCGTTTGCCCTTGCCGCCCAGCGTTCTTCCGGCGGAACTCGTTGCAATCGTGTATGTCTTGCCACCCACGGTCACGGTGCGAAGCCGCAGCCATAGTTTAGCGGGCGTGGACAGCCGCCCCGAAGTCTGCACGCCGCTCACCGTCATTTTGACGGCCGAGCCTTTGGGAATCACCACTTTGCCCCCCGATATCACATCGTGCGCGACCGAACCAGTGACCGACTGCCCGGCCTTGGCGGTCTTGGAGCTCACGGGCTGATCGGTCACTACCGTGATCTTTGTTCCCTCTGGAACCGTGCCGCTGGCCTGGGCCAGCGCAGGCAATACCAACGCCAGAAAGATCGAAGCGAATCGAATCCGGGATTTCATCTCCGTCACCTCAAGAAGGAATTTGGACCTCTAAGCAAAGTTTAGCAAAAACAACCGCGAAGGCGGGAAACGCCGCTCCTCAAAGGCGCTAGAAATGAAACACCAGTTCTTCGGAATCCGAGGATTTCGGCTCCATATACAAATTGTCGATCAAGCGTGTTTTGCCGATAAAAACCGCAAGCAACGCATAGCAGGGTTTGCGCACGCGCACGACCGGCTCAAATGTTTCCGCATCCACAATTTCGGCGTAATCCACCCTCGCCAGCCGCTCCGACTCCAGTTTCCGCCGCAAATTGGATTGCAGTTGCAGCGCATCGCGAACTCCCGCGGCAAGCTCGCTTTTCGCTGCCTCCAGCGCGCGATACAAAACCGTGGCGGCCTTGCGTTCGTCCGCGTTCAAATAAACATTTCGCGACGAAAGCGCCAGGCCGTCCGGCTCGCGCACCGGCGGGCAAATCACTATTTCTGTATCGAGATTCAAATCCTGCGCCATTTGCGTAATCAGACGCGACTGCTGCGCATCCTTGCGCCCGAAGTACGCAAAGTTTGGCTGCACGATCTGCAACAGTTTCATCACTATCGTCGTAACGCCACGGAAATGCCCGGGCCGCGAGCGCCCTTCGAGCCGGTCGCTTAATCCATCCACGTTAACGTAGGTGGAGAATCCATTCGGATAAATCTCCGCGGGTTCCGGCGCAAAAAGAGAATCCACGCCTGCGCGCTGCAGTTTTTCGCTGTCGCTCTCGAAAGTACGCGGATATTTTGAAAAATCCTCATTGGGGCCAAACTGTTTCGGGTTGACGAAGATGGAAGCAATCACCGGCGAGCAGTCGCGGCGGGCGCGCGCGATCAAGGACAAATGTCCCGCGTGAAGCGCGCCCATCGTCGGCACCAGCCCGACGATGCGGCTCTCCGCGTGTGCCTGCCGCGCATATTCTTTCATCCAGGCGACAGTTCGGATCGTTTCCACGGTGGGAATAAGGGAGTCGAACCTACGCGCCCGCCGCGGTGGCCCGTTCGCGATAAAAGTGCATCAGGTCGGTCAGGATTGGCTGTGCGCCGAGTTGCCGCAAGAGCGTCGTGACCTGCCCGCGGTGATAGCTCCCGTGATTGACGAGATGTTGCATCGATTGCCAGAGAGGATTGCTGTAAACACCGAACTTCAAGGTCTTGTATTCCATCGTACGATCCAGGTCGGACTGCGTCAGCCCGCGAACAAAACCGATCAGCCGCGCCTCATGTTCGTTCCAGCGCTCTTTCAAACTCGCGATGTCTTTGAATTGCGCTGTGTCCGGCAGCGACGCGGGCGAGCGGCCTTGAAAGCGTTCCAGCCAGATCCACTCCGCTCCATAGATATGCGCGAGCGTATCGCGCACGGAGCCGAAGCTCGAACCCATCGGTTGAACGAACTGTTCCGCCGTGAGTTTGGACGCCGCGTCCAGCGACCGGTGATTCGCCCAGGCGTTATAGTCATACAGCGCGCGCATTTCTTGTGGCGTCATGTCCGTTTCCTTTTTTGTGTTTTCAGGATTGCGGCCTGCTCAGCTGTCGATGAACATAGTTTTGCGGTCTCTAGTCGCTTGTGGCGCGTGATAAGACTCGGCGTCCGAAGGAAACCCGCCTTCGCGCACATCATTGCAGTATTCGCGCACTGCTTTGGAGATAATCTCTCCGACGTTGGCATACTGCCTCGCAAATTTCGGCGTTTGCTCAAACGTCAGTCCCAGCAAATCGTGCACCACGAGAATCTGCCCGTCGCAATCCGGCCCGGCTCCGATGCCGATCGTAGGAATGCGCAACTCGCGCGTAATCTGCGCCGCCAGTTCGCGCGGGACTGCTTCCAACACAACCGCAAAAGCGCCGGCCGCTTCCACGGCCCGCGCATCGCGAATCAGCTGCTCCGCCGCGTCCGCTGTTTTCCCCTGAACGCGGTATCCGCCCAGCGCATTCACTGATTGCGGCGTTAACCCGACGTGCCCCATCACTGGGATTTCCGCTTCCGTCAGCCGCGAAATCAATTCCAGTCGGCGCTCCCCACCTTCTACCTTCACGGCCTCGGCGCCCGCTTCCTTCACGAAACGCATGGCGTTGTGCAGGGAATCGGCCAGGTCTGTGTGGTAGCTGCCGTAAGGCATGTCCGCGACGACTAGCGCGCGGCGCGTTCCGCGGCGCACAGCGCGGGTATGATGCAGCATCTCGTCGATGGTGACGGATAGCGTGTTCTCATGCCCCAGCACCACCATGCCCAGCGAATCGCCCACAAGAATCACGTCCACGCCGGCTTCGTCAAGCAAGCGCGCGGTCGGATAGTCATACGCCGTCAGGCAAGTGATTTTCTGGAAGCTGGATGGGGAACCCGCGGCCTGAGTCTTGCGCTGCAGAAGATCGGGCACGGTGATTTTTCCGTTCCCGGAATTAGGAACAACACTCATGGTGGCCTCCGGTGCCGTTCCCTTCCTCTTTTGAGAGGTGGCCGCTCGGCGGCCAACGGGATACAGCCCTGTACTTCACCTTTGCGCAGGATAACAAATTTCGATGCGCAAAACTACAAATTTCGATGCGCCGCCATCCCCATTAGTTTCGCCGCAGCGCCTGCGCTCGGCCCTTCCACTGGCCGCCGCGGCCGAGCCAGTAGCGCATCGCGGAAAGGCACGTCGCATAGCCGTAGAAAACCGCTGCCACTGGCAGTGTCAAAGCCCAGGCTGTCGACAAATTGTAAAACCGCACGGTCACAAGAAACGTTGCGGTCATTAGAGCAATGGCCGTATCCACAAGGGGCCAGGCTTCGCCCGCGTAAGCGAAAAAAAGAATCCACGCCAAGAGATAGGTCGCAAACAACCCGACCAGCGTGGCGATCAACAGGACCAGCGAATAGTGAAGTTGCGTAAACGCAGTGCGCGCGATCATGTCGCGAATCTCTGCGAAGCTGCCGTAGCTCCGCAAGCTCACGCTCGCCCGCGTGAGCCCCATCCAGATTTTCCCGCCGCGGCTTTTCACCGCGCGCGCCAGTGCACAGTCGTCAATCACCTCGCCGCGAATCGAGGCAGTCCCGCCAATGGGTGCGAGCACATTCCGCCGCAGCAAAATACATCCGCCCGCGGCTCCGGCCGTGGTTGCGTTCGGGTCGGCGATCCAGCGCGGCGGATAGAGCATCAGGAAAAAATAAAGAAATGGCGGAATCAGCAGCCGCTCCGGAAAAGTTTTTGCCTGCAGCAGCACCATCAATGAAACGAGATCAAGCGAATCATTTTCCGCGCGAAAGACCAAACGCTTCAACGTGTCCGGCGCGTGCACGACATCCGCGTCGGTAAACCAGAAAAAATCCAGCGAACTATAAGACCCGGCCTGAATTCCTTCGTGGAGCGCCCAGAGTTTTCCCGTCCAGCCCGGCGGAAGATCGGCGGCCGTATGAATCGCGATTCGCCTGGGAGTGCCGGATTCTTCCGCTGCCTTGCGCGCAACGGCGGCGGTCCCGTCTTCGCTATGATCATCTACGACGACAATCGAGAACTCACCGGGATAATCCTGTTTGCAGAGAGCCCCGACAGTTTGCGCAATGGTTTTGGCTTCATTGCGCGCGGGAACGACAGCAACAACCCGAGGCCAGCTTGCCAGAGGTTCGGGCTGAGTGTCGTCTTCGCGCACCCGCCAGAAATTGCCACGCGCCAGAAAGAGGTAAATCCAGATCGCCAGCGGAATCGCCGCGAGAAGAGTCGGTGACAAAGGCACGCGCTATTTTGCAATAAGGCGCGCAGGAAACGCTATGCCAGATCTTCGCGCCGAATCGGGAGCCGCCGGATGCGCTTTCCGGTCGCCGCGAAAATCGCGTTGCACATGGCCGGAGCGACCACCGGCAAGCCGGGCTCGCCGATGCCGGTCGGCTCTTCCTTGCTCGTCACCACGTGGACTTCCGTTTTCGGAGTCTCGCTGATGCGCGGCATCTGGTAATCGTTGAAGTTCGATTGCTCAACGCGGCCATCCTTGATGGTGATGGCATCGTGCAGGGCGGCGGAAAGGCCGTAGATCGCGGCGCTTTCGACTTGCGCGCGGACGCCATCAGGATTAATCGGCCGGCCGCAATCGACCGCGTAAACGAGACGGTGCAGCTTCACGCTGCCATCTTTCACGCTGGCTTCCGCGACGGCCGCGGTGTAGGAATTGAAAGAAAAAAATGTGGCGATGCCTCGCCCCATGCCTTTGGGCAAAGGCTTTCCCCAGCCGGCCTTTTCGGCGGCGAGTTGCAAAACGCCCTTCAACCGCGCGGTGTCGAGCGGCGTCGCTTTTTCCTCGCCGAACCGCGGAATCTTGCGGTCGCTGCCGATGAGTTTCAGGCGAAAGGCCAGCGGATCCTGGCCGGCAGCAGCGGCAAGCTCATCAATAAAACTCTCGATGACGAAGCCGCTGCTGGAGTGTTCCACGGAGCGCCACCAGGCGCGCGGCACGCTCGATTCGGCAAGCAGGTACTCGAGGCGGAGGTTCGGCGTTGTGTAAGGAATTGTAGCTCCCGTGCCGAACTCGCCCAGCCCCGGATCATCCGCGCCTTTCTGGCTCCACTTTGCGGCGATGGAGGTCGAAGTCTGAAAATGTTTCCAGGCCGCGAGATTTCCGTCGGTGTCCAAGGCGCCTTGCAACTTGTGATAGGACGCCGGGCGGTAAAACCCGTGGTGCATGTCGTCTTCGCGGGTCCACAGAACCATGATGGGCTTGCCCGCGCTCTTTGCGGCTACTTGTGCTGCTTCCATCACGAAATCTGCCTGGTAGCGGCGGCCAAAACCGCCGCCCATCAGCGTGGTGTGTACGATCACTTTTTCCGGAGGCAGTTTGGATGCTTCGGCAATGACGGCTTGCGCCCATTGGGGCGCCTGAGTTGGAATCCACGCTTCCGCGCCGTCGGGCCGGATGTGCACGGTGCAATTCATCGGTTCCATGCAAGCGTGAGGTGCGAATGGCAACTCGTAGACCGCCTCAACTTTTTTCGGACTGGAGCCGAGAGCGGAGTCGGCATCGCCTTCGTTGCGAAGAACTCTTCCGGGCTTGGCGGCGTTCGCGAGAAACTGCTTTTGAAGTTCGGCTGTCGATTCCTTTGCCGCCGGACCTTCCTCCCATTTCACTTCGAGAGCATTGCGGCCCTGGATCGCGGCCCAGGAATTGTCAGCGAGAACGGCGACTCCGCCGGTAGTTGAAGCGCCTCTTCCGCTGGTTTCAAATTGAATGACATCGCGAACGCCCGCCACGGCTTTCGCTTTCGTGGCGTCAAACGAGGTGACCTTGCCGCCAAAAACCGGACAGCGCGCGACGACGGCAAAGAGCATTCCGGGAACGCGGGAATCGATGCCGAACTTCGCGGAACCCGTAGCCTTGTCGCGCACTTCAAAGCGCCGCGTGTCGTGGCCGACCAGCGTGAAATCGTCCGAGTTCTTGAGTGGCACGGTGTTTAGATTGGGAATGGGAAGCTTCGCGGCGGCTTCGACCAGTTCGCCATAAGACAAGTACCGTTTGGGATTGCCGTGAACGACTTGCCCGCCCTGGGCTTTGCACGTGTCGGGACTGACTTCCCATTGCTTGGCCGCTGCAGCGACCAGCATTTCACGCGCCGCAGCGCCCGCGCGCCGCAGGGGCAGCCACGAGCCGGCAACGCTGCCGCTCCCGCCGGTGCCGAGGTCATAAATTTTCGGATTGGTGGGCGCTTGCTGAACCTTCACCTGCTTCCAATCCACGCACAGTTCTTCTGCGAGGATCATGGGAAGCGCCGTCATGATGCCCTGGCCCATTTCCGATTTGCTCAGAATGAGCGTGACGCGATTGTCCGGAGTAATACGGACCCAGGCATCAAAGGGATTGGGCGGTTTCTTCTCCTGGTCCTCGGCTTGATCGGCGAATGCGGCTGGAGAGAGACGGAAGCCGACGACGAGCGCGACACCTCCCGCGGCACCGGTCTTAAGAAATTCACGACGATTTACGACTGCAGCGATTGCCATGGGACACCTCTGAATTCATAGTTACGACTGCAATTGAAGAAGGGCTAAGCGGCGGACTTGGCCTTCCCGGTCTGCATGGACGCGGCGCGGTGAATGGCCTTGCGAATGCGCTGGTACGTGCCGCAGCGGCAAATGTTGCCGCTCATGGCATCGTCGATGTCGGCGTCGGTGGGGTTGGGCTTCTTGGAAAGCAGGGCGACGGCGGACATAATCTGTCCGGATTGGCAGTAGCCGCATTGCGGAACGTCTTCTTCCATCCAGGCTTGCTGAACGGGATGGCTGCCGTCCGCAGAGAGGCCTTCGATTGTGGTGACTTTCTTCCCTGCGACGCTGGAGATCGCGGTGACGCAGGAACGCGTGGCTTCGCCGTTGATGTGCACGGTACAGGCTCCGCAGAGCGCCATGCCGCAGCCGAACTTGGTGCCGGTCATGTTCAAGGTGTCACGGAGCACCCAAAGCAGAGGCATGTCCGGGCTGACATCGACGGATTGAGGTTTGCCGTTCAAGGTAAAACTGATGGCCATGGAGTCCTCCCAACTTGCAGACCGATATCCTACAACAACACCGGGGTGGTTGAAAATCCGAAGAAATCCGTTCAACCCGGGTGCAGATCGGCGGCACGGATCGGCAGCCGCCGGATGCGTTTTCCAGTCGCTGCGAAAATGGCGTTGGCAACCGCCGGCGCAGCAGGAGGAACTCCGAGTTCCCCGCAGCCGCCTGGCGGCTCGGCGCTGGGCACAATATGGACCTCGATGACGGGCGGAGCGTCGCTCATCCGCAGAACTTCATAATCGTGAAAATTACTTTGTGCCACTTGTCCTCCCGAAATGGTAATGGTGCTTTTCAGCGCTTGCGCTAAGCCGAAATTGATGGCCCCTTCCATCTGTGCCTTCACGCCCAGAGGGTTCACGGCCGTGCCGCAATCGACGGCGCAGACCACGCGATCGACACGAAGCGTACCCCTGTTCCCGTCGCAAGTAACTTCCGCAACTTGCGCGACGTAGCTACCCCAGCCAAACGCGGCGGCAATGCCGCGGCCACGGCCTGCGGGCAGCGGCTCATTCCAGCCGCATTTCTGTGCGGCCAGCTGGATGACGCTTCGACGACGGCCGACATCGAGGGTCTCCGCATTCCCCACAGGAATCTTTCGCGCCGGGCCCAACGCGGCGAGCAAAAATTCGAGTGGATCACGGCCGGCGGCATGGGCGGCTTCGTCAAAGAAGCCGGAAATAACAAACTGGTTGCCGGAGGCATCGACGGAACGCCAATAGCCGAGCGGCATGCTGGATTCGGCGACAGTGAATTCGAGCCGAAAATTGGGCACGAAGAGCGCGGGAAAGTCCAGCGAATCCACCTGCGCAGCAGCGCGAGGAGAGATGCCTGTGCCGTTATAAAAAGTTTCGATGGAGGGCGAAGAGCCGCGGTGGCGCCAGGAGACGAGATGGCCTTGCGCGTCCAGGCCGGCCTGCAAAACGTGGCAGGCGGCCGGTCGGTAAAAATCGTGGCGGATGTCGTCCTCGCGAGACCACACCACTTGCACGGCCGCGCCCGCGTCGCGGGAGATAAGGGCGGCCTCAACGGCATAATCCTGAATAAGGCGACGGCCAAAGCCACCACCGATGAATGTGACGTGGACTTTGACGCGCTCGCGCGGAATCCCGAGCGCACTGGCAACGGCATCGGCGGCTGCTCTCGGGATCTGCGTGGGCGCCCAGAGTTCGCAGGAATCGCCGCGAACGTGGGCCGTGCAATTTACGGGCTCCATCGTGGCGTGGGCGAGGAAAGGCACTTCGTAAACGGCATCAATTTTCTTCACGGCACTTGCATGTGCCTTGTCGAAGTCGCCGTCGCTGCGAATGACGGCTCCCGGCTCGGAAGCGAGGCGCAGCATTTTTTCACGCAAGCTGGCGGTGCTTTCGGAGGCGGAAGGAGGCTCATTCCATTCGACCTTGAGAAGTTTTCGCGCCTGCACGGCGGCCCAGGTCGAATCGGCGACAACAGCCACGCCAGCGCAGGAGTAATTGCGGCTGCCGGGCCCGGAGGTCTCTCCGAATTGATGCGTCAGATGGGCGGACTTCACTTCGAACACCGCGCGGACATGGGGAGCAGAGTTCACTTCGTCAGCGTTGAAATGGCGCGGCGTGCCGCCGTAAACCGGGCTGCGTACCACGGAGGCAATGAACATTCCGGGAAGCCGAGTGTCCAAGCCGAATTTGGCGGCGCCAGTTACTTTGGCGAACGAATCTGTGCGGCGGGAAGGCTTGCCGATAAGCTTGAAGTCCGAAGGATTCTTCAGCGGCGGATCATTTGGCGGCGAAATCCCGGCTGCAAGCGTGACAAGTTGAGCGTAAAGAAATCGTTTTTGCGTCGACAAATGGATGACCGAGCCGTTTTCCGCACGGCACGCGGAGCGCTCCACATACCATTCCCTCGCGGCTGCGGAAATCAGCATTTCGCGAGCGGCGGCCCCGGCTTTGCGCAGATTGTCATACGAAGTGCGAACGCTCAGGCTTCCTCCCGTAAGTTGGTCGCCATACTTCGGATCGAGGTCGGCCTGGACAACTTGGACGCGGCGCCAATCGCAGGAAAGTTCCTCCGCGACAATCATGGGCAGCGCCGTGCGAACGCCCTGTCCGATCTCGGACTTGCCGCACCAGATCTTCACAGTGCCGTCTTGCGAAACTTCGAGCCAAGCGTTTGGCAAAAAGGAGCTCGAAGAATCGGATGAGGGGGAGCCAGAAGTCTTGTGAACTCGCGGATTGCCGGAGAGATAGAAGGGGACGAGCAAGGCGGCCCCGGCGGCCGCTGAAGACTTCAGAAAGACGCGACGAGGAACCACAGCAGACATGGACACAGCCCCCAGGGAATCTGACGCACTGGCAGCCGTGGTGTGAGCAGGCTCAATTGCCTTCGACGGGCGCCGTGGCGGGCTTGGGTGGAGCTTTGGAGGTTCGCTGCGGTGCTTCCGGCTCGACGCCGCGCCAACCAACGGGACGGCCGCTGACGGCTTCCTTCACGGAACGGAAGAGCACGACGTACATCAACTGGCGATAGTAGAAACGCTGCAACAACACGGGAATGAGAAGGGTCCAATCTTCCTTGCGTTCCAGCACGAACGCGACCATGCACGTCAGTATGTCGATGAGCAGGAATCCGAGAAAGAAGAGAAGGGATTTTTCCACGTCGGCGGAGGTCCAGAGTTGCGGCAGCCGCGTGACGCGGAACTGCGCGAGTCCCCAGAGCAACAAGGAGCCAAAGAACATCAGGTCGATGATTGGGGAGACGAGCGGCAATATGAGTTGGAATACAAAGATGTTCGGCAGCGCTATCCAGCCGAGGGTTCCGTATTTTGGCCGCAACAAAGTGTCGCCGTGCTTCCAGAAGGATTGCAGTGTGCCGAAGGTCCAGCGGAAGCGCTGGCGGATCAGTTGGCCGGCCGTCTCCGGAGCTTCGGTCCAGGCAATGGCCTCTTCATCATAGCTGATGCGCCAGCCCAGGCGCCGGATGGCAATGGTCAAATCGGCGTCTTCGGCGACGGTATCCGCCGTGATGCCGCCCGCGGCTTCGATGGCTTTCTTTCGCCAGGCGCCGAGCGCGCCGGGCACGACGGTGATGCAGTTCAAGAGGTCGAAGGCGCGCTTCTCCATATTCTGACTGGTGATGTACTCAAGCGCTTGCCAGCGTGTAAGCCAGCGCGAACGGTTGCCGACCTTCACGTTGCCGGCGACGGCGCCAACCTTGGGATCGGAAAAATGCCGGACGAGTTTGCTGACGGCGTCCGGTTCGATTTCGGTGTCAGCGTCGATGGTCACCACAATGTCGGTGTCCGCCAGGGACATGGCAAGATTCAGCGCCGCAGCTTTTCCGCGATTCACCTGGTGAATGATGCGCACGCGCGGCTGGCGCGAGAAATTCTCGTCCAGCAGCTCGCCGGTTCGATCCGCGGAGCCGTCATTAACCACGATGATGCGCAAATCCTTCAGATCAGAAGCAAGTACGGACGTGACGGTCTGCACGATCACACTTTCTTCGTTGTGCGCGGGGATCAGCACGGTCACGGTCGGAGGAGGGTTGGGCATCGCGGCATGGTCGGGGCGAAGCTTTTCGATCAGGGCGAGCAAGCCAATAATCACGGCGCGCCCGCTGACCATCACAATGCCAAGGAAGAAGATGGTGCCAATGAAGAACCGCGACCATTGAAACAGCGTGAAGATAAATCCGTCGGCGCGAGCTTCGAAGCGCTCTTCGGGAGAGAGGAGAGGCATTACTTCGGCGCGCGTTTTCCTAATCAGATCCGAGACGGAGACAAGCTGGTATCCCTTGTTGCGCAGGGCGTCGATGATTTGCGGAAGAGCCTCAATGGTCTGAGTGCGGTCGCCGCCGCCGTCGTGCAGCAGGATGATATTGCCGTTTCCGGCTTGCCTCAGCACGCTCTCGACAATCTCTTTTGCAGGGATGGGCTTGCCATTGCGCAGGCTCCAGTCGTCCGGATCGATGCGCTGGCCCACGATCAAATAGCCCATCTCCTGTGCGAGAGGGAGTTGGGCCACTTCCTCCGCGTACTCCGGCTGATGATCGATGCCGTACGGAGGGCGGAAAAGAATGGTTTTGACGTCGAGCGTGCTTTCAATCAGCCGCTGGGTCAGATTCAATTCCCAGCGGATTTGCGTGTGTGAAATCTCGTCGAACTTCGGATGTGTAAAAGTGTGATTCCCGATTTCGTGGCCTTCGGCGAATTCGCGCTTTAGAATGTCCGGCCTCTTATTTGCCTGGTCACCGATGATGAAGAAAACGCCAGGGGCCTTCTTCTCCTTTAGAATGTCGAGGATTTTGGGTGTCCATTGAGGGTCGGGGCCATCGTCGAAGGAGATGGCAATTTTCTTGTTCGCGCCGCCGATGCGGTCGATGTTATAGGAAAGCGGGATGGCGTCGTAGGATTCATCGGTGAAGAGATCGCTGGCTGGGTCGTACTCAAAGGAGCGTTTGCCGTGCTTCGGCGTATCCGTAAAGTGCCAGATGTCGCCGTCGCCTTCGAGGATTAAGTCCGGACCTGGCGGCAGGTCGGCAAGCTTTTGCCGGGCTGTATCGTCGGCGTGAGTCGCATCCCAAATCGGCCACAAAGAAGTGTCTGAAGAACCTAGCCGCCAGAGCGCCGTACCTTGCACGCCTAATCGCTCGCTGGCCCGAAGCTCGTTGTACGCGGTGACGGCGTCGAGCATCCACACCTGGTGCAGGTGGTTGTGCTCGTCGTAGTACGAATAGTGTGGGTTCAGCGAATTGCTGTCGAATTCGACGTCGGTATCCGATTCCTCGACGTGCAGCAAGGCTTCCTGGATGCTGTACTCTGCGGCGGCCTCATTGTTCTTTTCTGGAGCAACGGGCCAATCGTAAGCATAGTTCGCAATTCCCACGATGATTTTTTGCGGAGGAACGACATCGATAATCTGGCGCAGGTTTTCGACGAACCAGTCCTGGGCGGCGATGGGGCCCGGAGGGGAAGTCAGCCAGTGCTGGTCGTAGTTCATCACCACGATGGCGTCGCACTCCTTGCCGAAAAACTCATAATCGTACGCGTCGTCGCGCGCCGGCAGAGCGATCATGAGTTTCAATCCAGCGGAGTGAAGCGCGGGCGCGAGCGCGGCGATGAATTGACGGAAGTGCGCCTGGCTGGCATCGGGGACCTCTTCAAAATCGACAACGATGCCGGCCTCATGCGATTCGGCGGCGTATTCGGCGATCTCCCGCGCGAGATTCTGCCGCGCAGCAGGACTCGCGAGCATCTGCGCCATTTCCTTGATGCGCCACTCGACGCCGTCGTAGTTATTGACGAGGCCCATGATGGGCAGCTCGACAGGAGGATTCAGTGATTTCATCCACTGATGCAGCTTGTCTTCTTTCAAAATCGAGATGGCTTCGGCGGGTGCAGCTTTGGCGGTGTATTGGCCGCGCTCGTAGTCCACGATGGTCAGCGCTCCATCGGCAGAGACGGCATGGAGCTGCTCGGGAATCAGCAGGTCGATATCTTTGTAGTGCTTCTTCAGAGAAGCGAGGCTGTTGGGATCCCAGCTTACGAAAAATGCGGCTCGCACAGGATCATAAGTTGCCGGGAGCTTTCCGATGTTCGCCACTCGGCGGCGCCGGCCTTCGCGAGTAGCCGGTTTCTTCTTCGACTTGACGGCGCGATATCCGGGCTTGGTATCCGGCAGGAGACCCGCGGGTAATTCCACGCTGACGGCGATGGTCACAAAAAAATAGGCGAGCAATATGGTCAGCAGGACGCCAGTAATTTCCATTACTCGACGCGTGCGGCGCCAGCGTACACGCTCCGCATCATAAAATATGGGACCGCGTTCCTTCATGTCACTTTTCAACCCGGCGGCACGGCAGGCAAAGATACATCAGGGCTAGGGCTGAGTCCGTCTGCGCGATTCCGTCTGCTCTATTGTAAGATGCGTAGCATTGATGAAGCGAGTTTTCTCGAATCCCCTTGTGGCGTTAGTTGCAGGTCTGTGCCTGCGGCTCTATTTCGTGCTGAAGTTCCCCGCCAACTCCGGCGACACAGTCCTTTACGAGCAAATCGCCACCAACTGGCTGAAGCACCACGTCTATGCAATGACCGTCGGCGGCGCCATCACTCCGGTTGATCTGCGCATGCCGGGTTATCCGGCGTTTCTTGCCATTCTCTATGCGCTCACGGGCCGCACAGGCGACGACGCTCGTCTTGGGGTCATGCTGGCGCAGGTTGGCGTGGATCTGCTTTCCTGCCTGGTGATTGCGCGGCTGGCGGCGCTCTTAGCCTGCACCTCGGGAGACCCAACGCCGAACAAGCGCGCCTACGCTGTGGCGCTTTGGCTCGCGGCTTTGTGTCCCTTTACGGCGAACTATACGGCTGTGCCGCTGACCGAGGTGTTCGCTACTTTCTGGATAGCGCTGGCTAGCGTTGCTCTCCTGGTCGCGTTGAGACGAGTGCAGAAACCTGATTTTCTGTTGAAGAGTACCCATCTCCCCTTGGGGAAAAGCGTGGAGTACTCGGCGCTGGGTGCAGGATTGGTTGTCGGTTTGGGGACGCTTCTTCGTCCTGAAACACCGCTGTTGCTTGTTGCCGCTGCCGTCACTTTTGGCGGGTTATTTTTTCAGCGGGGAAATTACCGGCGCTGGTTCTGGGCTTGCCTGGCCATGGCGCTCGGCTGCCTGATGATTCTTTCTCCCTGGGCGATTCGGAACATGATAACGCTCGGCGAACCGCAATTCCTCGCACCAAAGAACTCGAATCTGCCGGGCGAACTCGTGCCGTACGGCTTTATGGCTTGGGAAAAGACGTGGCTCTATCGCGTCCGGGATTGTTATCTGGTGCCGTGGAAGCTAAACGAAGAAGCCATCAACATCGAAGAGATTCCCGCGCGCGCTTTTGATACGGTGGAAGAGAAGCAGCGCGTTGCCGCCATTCTCGAACAATACAACAATGATTTGACGCTCACGCCGGAAGAAGATGCGGCGTTCGCGCAACTGGCGCGCGAGCGCACGTCGCGCCACCCTTTGCGAACGTACCTCTGGCTGCCTGCCGCGCGTGCCGCCGCCATCTGGTTTACGCCGCGCATTGAATTGCTGCCCGTTTCCGGGCACGTTTTTCCGCTGGCGCAAATGCGCGAGGATGACCCTGTCGATCAGGAAGTCACCAGCCTGCTTTTTGTCCTGAACTTGTTCTACGTAGGACTGGGCGTCTGGGGCGCGGGGAATTGGCGTTCAAATCCTTCAGCACGGCCAGTGGTTGCCTTTCTGGCCCTATTCCTCGTGATCCGAACGGTCTTTCTGACCACCCTGGAGACACCCGAGCCGCGGTATGTTCTTGTTTGCTTCCCCGCCTTGATCGCGCTGGGTGCGCAGGTTGTTGCCCGCCCTTCCGACGTGCGCTTGCGCAAGCTTCCGCTTGCCCGGTGACCGGCAAGACCCCCCCGGCACAGGATAAAATTTAGCGCCGTTATTTTTCTTCGAATGGTTCAGGGTGAATGGTGAGGCGGTATATTTGCGGAAACTTTTCTTTCACGCGGTCTTCCAGCGCTGCGGTCACGTCGTGGATTTGCGTGATGGGCAGCTCGCTCCTCATCGTGCAATGGCACGAAACCAGGATGTGGTGCTCCACCTGCCGCACGCGCACATCGTGGCAATTCACGAGTTCATCGAACTCCAGCGGCAGCTTGTTTAAAAACTCCTCAATCGCGCGCGAAAGCTGCTTCATCTGCCCTGCGCCTGCGTCCGGCGTGGCAATGTGCCTGCCCAGCGGTTCGATGTGAATGTTGACTTCCACCTGCCCGTCGCGCAGTTCGCGAATTTTTTCTTCCAGCTCCGTGGCTTGGCGGTGCGCATCGCCCAAGCTTAAATTTTCGTCCACTTCCAGGTGCAGCTCGATGAAAAGTTGCCCATCCTGTTGCACGGCGGTCAGGTCATGAACCGCGAGGCCCAACTTCTGCGCGACCGCGCGAATCGCTTCGAACAAGTGTTCGCCCTGGGGCGCGCGCGGTTCCGCGTGCACCATGACATCCGCCGGAACGATTTCGCCGATGCGTTTTTCGATGGCGTCGCTCAGGGCATGGACCTGCTCGAGGCTCGCCGTTCTTGCCACGCTCACCGTTGCATCCACAAAGTGGCGGTTGCCCGCCCGCCGCACGCGCACGCGATCGACGTCCAGCACGCCGTCCATGCGCGCTACGGCCTTGGCGATCTCCTGCTGCAAGCCTTGCGGTGCCGCGTCCAGCAAGGCATCCAGCGTGCGTCTGCCTAGTTGCGCGCCCACCCACAAAATGACGGCTGCCACCGTCAGTCCCGCCAGAGCATCCGCGTAATTCAGCCAAGGCATGTTCCAGGTTTCACCGGCCCACACGAGCCCGATGCCGGTGATCACCACGATAGTGCTCCACACGTCGGTCGAAAAATGCAGCGCGTCGGCCTCCAGAGCGTCGCTGGAATATTTGCGAGAGACGTACCCGAGGGCCCGCGCCCGCGTTAGATCGATGGACAACGCGAGCAAGAGCACCAGAATCGCCGTAACGCTTGGCTGAATGTGCACGCTGCGGAAGAACAGCCGGTCAAACGCCTCATAAACAATGTAAAGAGCCGTTAGTGCGAGCAGCCCCGTCTCGACGAATGCGGAGAAGTTCTCAAATTTGCCGTGCCCGTAAGGATGCTTTTCATCAGCCGGCTGATCGGACATGCGCACCGAGAGAAACGTGATGATCGCCGCAAGCAGGTCGAGACCGGAGTGCAATGCCTCCGAAAGCACTCCCAAGCTTCCGGTGCGGACCACCAAAAACGTCTTCAGCGAAACCAGCAGCAATGCCGAGCCGACACTCAAGAGCGCCGCCCGCTTTTTCTCCCGTCCTTCTTCCACGGAATACGGAACAACCATGGTCCGCTTAGACTACCTCAGATTCACGCCCTCGCCGAAACACCGAGGAGTGCCGTTCTGATGCGCACGCCGGTGGCGGACCAGTTTCGATTTCCAGGGCATTACGCCAGAAGCTAGCTTTTTCGCGGGATGAAATGCAACGCGGCGGAATTCATGCAGTAGCGAAGTCCTGTCGGTTCGGGGCCGTCCGTGAAAACGTGCCCCACATGCGCGTCGCAGAGCGCGCATTTTACCTCTGTTCGCAGCGCGCCCATGCTGAAATCTTTTTTCTCGAAGACGTTCTCCCCGGCGATGGCTTCCCAGAAGCTCGGCCAACCCGTGCCGGAGTCGAATTTCGATTTCGAATCGAAGAGCGCATTGCCGCAATCGACGCAGCGGTACAACCCCGGCGCATGCTGATCGTAGAGCGCACCGAAAAAGGCCAACTCGGTCGCGGCGCGCCGCGTTACATCGTATTGCAGCGGCGTGAGCTGCTTCTTCCATTCGGATTTGTTCTTCCGCACCTTCGCCAGCGTATAAACCCCCAGCCGTGCACCCGCGTCCGAGAATTTTACAATCTGGATCGGGCCCACGTCGCCATCCGTCTCGTCGTTATCGGCGAAGGCGGAGAGGCAAACACGTTCCACACCCGCCAGCAATCCGTACGCTCCGGCCGTGGCTGCTCCGAAGATCAGTCCGCGTCGTGTGAATTCATTCATGGAAGCAGTTCCTGAAACGAACTTACTTTGCTGGGCTCATCGGCGGCGGCGGCAAGAGCGGGAGCCGCTTGGCTTCTCCGCGCGCTCCGCGCATTTCCAGTTCGTCGAACAGCAGCGACGGCGCCACCACCGCAGCTGGTAACCCAACTTGCGCCGAGCCAAACGCCCCCAGCGCCGTTCCGGCAAACCCGTTGTTCTGGCTCTGCATGTAGTTGTACACAAAATTGTCGTTCCCGATGCCGGCGAGGTTCCGCAGCGCGCGTGTGTTCAGTCCGATGATGCGCGACCCACGGATCATCTCCTCCCGGCCGGTTTCCGGATAGACGCGGTAAACAACCAGCGGCAAGCGGTCGCCGTTCCCCGCGCCTCCGCCATAGCTGGCCAGAAGCTCCGAGAAATCCTCCTGGTGCAGCAAGCTGAGCACGGGATTGTCCATTTCGCGCACGACCAGGCAATAATTCAGTTTTTCCGCGCGGCAACTATCTAGAAATTTCTTCTTCAAGTCTGCCGCAGAAAGTGTTTGCGCCGAAGAAAAAAACAGATTGCTCATGGTCGGCTTGGCGTCGTTCAAAAACGCGGCGCGGCCGTGTCCATTGGACTCGTTGAAATCTGGGCCGGGCCGGCGGGACATCAGCTCGTTCTTCAGGTTGCCACTATCCACCAGCGTGACTTTCTGAGCGCGCACGCCTTCATTGTCTACGGCATAGCTGCCGATCAGCGGCGTGCCCCGGAAATCTCTTGCGCTCGGATCATCCACCAGGGACACGCCCGCTGGCAGAACTCGTGCGCCTAGCCGCCCCACCCAATCGCTCTTGCCGCCCAGGTTACCGAGCATCTGCTCCATCACCGGGCTAAACGAAATCGGAGGCCTCGCTCCATTCACCGCGGGTCCAAGCACCTGCGCCAGCATCGGCGCAGCGGCGCGCGCTTCGAAAAGGACCGGCCCGGTATAGTCCTGCGCGGGAGGCGCGGCTCGCAGGGTCATGAGTTCAGTGCCCGCGACATTTAGCCCTTTGCGCACCGTTTCGACCCCGGGCAAGTCGGCCGGACGCGTCGCGTAGGTGGCATAAAAGTCATTCAGCGGCACACCATCGTTCGCAAATGTGCTCACCCCGGCTTCAATCGCCGCAAAATGCCGGTTCTGGCGAATCTCCGTTCCTTCGCTGGTAAGCAGGTACTCCGTCGCGTAAACGAGGTAATACGTCACGCGCGACTCGTGAATCTCGGAAAACGCCCGCAGCGTTGCGGAAGTCTCGCGCGCTTCCTGGTCCCAGTTGCGGCTAGTCCAATCCGGGGTCTCCAGCGCTTCAACGAGTTGCACGGGCTCGCCTTTCGCAAAGTCGTCGATGTCCGATTGCCGCGCCAGACTGCTGAGATACGCCTGCTTTCGCGAATACGTCTCGACCGCTTCCTTGAAGGCCTGATCAGTGGCAATCCACAAGTCCTGCCGCAGCGAATCGTAATCGCGGTCGACTCCCACCTCGCCGGTAGGTCCGATAAAGCCGCGAAAGCCTTCGTCGCTCACAAAGTTTGAACTGTCCAGCTTGTAACTGCCCACTCGCGCATCCACATCCATGAAGCGGTTCCGCGTGTGCGTGCTGGAAAGTAGCGTGCCGAATTCCGCGACGACTTCGCGCACTTCCAAATCGAGCAAACGGTACTGCACGAAGTACGGCCGCACCGGCTGCTCGATGTTCGGAATTTTTAATTCCAGGCGAGTCTTCGCGCGCGTCATTTCATCGCGCATGGCTTGCAGCGTGTGGTCGTTATCCTGCGGAACCTGCGCGCCCGCGGCGGCCCCGGAGCCCAGCGCAATTAAAAACAAAATCAGTCCTGCTGTTGCCTCTGCGCGCCTCACTGCTGGCCTCCCGTCTTGATCACGTCGTGCGCGGGCGGCGGCAGGATCGGCGGCCGGTCCGTGGAAGTCTCTTTTTTCTGCACTTCCAATTCCGAAGTCAAAATCGCGGGAGATGCCGCAGCGACGGGAACGGAGCCAGATTCCGCGCCACAATAACCATTGAAAACCTCCGGCGTATTGCCCGTCGCGACAATTTTCGTCAGCGCCGCCAGCGGCGTGCCTACAATATCCACTCCGCGCACCAACTCGTCGGGCCGGCCGTCGGGAAAAACTTTGTAGACCACCAGCGGCAGCACCTGGAACGCCTGCGGCTGCCCGCGTCCCGTGAATGTAAATCCGCCGGCGATGTCATCGATCAACAATCCAAAGGCCTTGCCCTGTGCCTTAATCAATTCGATCAGCTTGGCGCGAAGCTGCGCGTTCGTTACCGTCTTGCTGCTCTGCACGATCAGGTTGCCCTGGCGCGAAACCGGTGTGGCGCCGAGCTGCCGCCTGCCATGTCCGTTCGAATGCGGAAACCCAACCAGCGGGGATCGCGACATTTCGAAATTCTTCAGAACGCCGTGCTCCACCAGCGCCACGCGCTGCGCCGGCACGCCCTCATCATCGAACTGGTAGTAGCCCAGCAGGTCCTGCTTGCCGAGTTTTCTCATCGTCGTGTCGTCGGTAATGCTCAGAAATTCCGGAAGGATTTGCTCGCCCACTTTTTTCGAAAACGTTTGCCCCTCGGTCACATCTTTTTGTCGATGGCCTTCAGCGCGATGCCCGAAGACCTCGTGAAAAAATACCGCCGCTGCGCGTCCTGTCAGCAAAGCCGGCCCCACGGTCGGATCATTGATGGGCGCGGCGACCAGTCCTTCTAGTTCCTTGCGCATCGTCGCTTCCGCCGCGTCCACCTCTTTATCGTCTGGCGCGTCCTTGGCGTCGACCCAATCGAAATTGTAGTAACGGTCGATGTCCATTCCGTCCGGCGCTTTGCCCTGGATGAATAGCTCGAGCCGGTAGCGAATCTGCCCGAATTGCAGTTGCGTCCCTTCGCTGGTCACCTGATAGGCGTTTTGCGCTTGCGCCGAGAACGTCACGATGGAATTGATAATCGACGGCGAATCGCGAAAAGCCTTTGTGTAAGCGCGGACTTTTTCTTCCCAGGGCTTGCGGTCCACGGCGATGGAAACTTGCGGGCCAATGTAGGTGTGTGGCTCTTCGCGCGAAAAGTCCGGCGCGCGCCCTTCCGCTGTCTCTACTTTTACTTCTTTGCCCGTCTTGATCTTGATCAGCGCTTCGGAAGCCGCGCGGTACTGCCTGTCGGTCTCCAGCCAGATCGCCCGGCGCAGCACTTCGGCGTCATCGTCGATCGGCACGGAAGTACCTGGCCCTCCGCTGGCCTGCTGCCGCTCGCCAACCTTGTGCGAATTATCCAGATTGTAGCTGCCGGTTCGAACCGCAACTTCCAGCCACCGGTTGCGCGCTTCGTTGCTGTTGAGCAGCGCTCCGTTCGAACCGGACACATCCGCGCGCTGTGTCTCCGTTACCGTGTACCCCAGGTAGTAGGCCGGCGGATCCAGCGTGCCCAGGGTTTTCATCGAGCGTTCCAGCTCCGCCTGCAGCGCCGCGAGCAGCGGCGAACGCTTTGCCTGCGTGTCCGGCGGCGCGGCCTGCGCTGAATGCGCCATGCTGACTACCAGACCAAGCGCGCAAAGGAACGGAATCACGCGACTACGAATCGATGTGCTCAAAGGATGCCTCACTCGGAATTAGACGAGACCGCGAAACATTCAGTGTACGCTACCGTTGCGGGTCGCACAAAGCAGGGAAAGAAAGCGCCGCTGATCCAAACGACACTCGTTGGATGGCTGCGCCGCGCTTGCGGTTGCACCTCCTTGAACGGCGTTGTTTCCTAATGCAACTGGCCTTGTGCTGCGCTTGCAGTGCGCGGCGCATCAAGCCACAATTTCCTTGTGCGCTCTCTTGTCGGACTTCTGGCCTGCGCCGCCCTGTTCTTCGTTGTGTATCATTTCTCCCTGAAGAGAATGCCTACGACCGACGAAGGCACGGCTCCGACGCAAGCCATCACCTTGACCGGTGTCCGAAGCGACCTCCTGCAAATCGCCCAGGCGGAGCGCGCCTACATCGCCATTAACGGCCAGTGCGCTTCGTTTGAAGAACTCATCTCCTCCAATTCTCTCTCCATGACCCGCTCCGAGCGTGATGGCTATTCCTATACCGTCGAGTGTTCCGGGGGCGAATTCACCGCCGCCGCGCGCCACGCACCCGCTCCGGCCGGCTCCCCCATTCGCTATCCCAATCTGTCCATTGACGCCACTATGGGAGTCCACGAAATCAACTGACCTGCTGGTAGGAACATTCATAATTATTGGTATCGCGATTATCTATTTCTCGAAATAGAGCATTCCCTGAGCTAGTGTTGCGCCCACCCATTGAACCCGCACGGGTTATCGGGAATTGACCCACTCCCCTAAACCCCGGGGAACTTTTCCTGCACGCTCCGCGTACCTCTTAGTGAAGGCAGTTCCCCCAACAAAACGCGCCTAACAGGCGCATAAACGAAAGAAGGATCACACTATGGGCGGAGAATTGATTGGATTGGTGGCCGTGACACTGGGGATGGGCGTTCCCCTCGGCGCGCTGTACACCTATTACCGGGTCCGCAAGCTGCGCAGCGAAGAGCGCCTCGCGGCGATTGCCCGCGGAGTGGACATTCCCATGGAGCCGGAATTGAACCAGGCGGCGCGTTCCCGCCGCTCCGGCATCCTGCTTGTCAGCGCGGCGCTCGGCTACATCGCCACTTTCGGATTGATTGCCGGCATCCAGGCGGACCGCGACATTTGGACGATTGCCGCGTTCGGCATCATTCCTCTTGCAGTTGGACTAGGCTACTTCGTCGACTGGTCCATGATTCGCCGGGACGCTCGCGTCTGAGGACAGAGAAATTCAGCCAGCGTTCGAATGAAACACGCGGATCGCTTTCACAGTCTCCGTGGAAGGGTGGTCCGCTTTTCATTTGATTTCGAGGGGCGTAAAGGTGTTTCCCTTCTTCACGGCCAGCCGGATTGGCCGCGGCGGGCCTTTCTTCGGAACCGTTACCTCCACCCATAATTCTTCGCCGGCCTGGCGCCGCGATGGATCGACTGCGTGTTCCGGCAAAAAGAAATCCACCGGCTCGCTGAGAGCGGCCGCTACATCTCCGCTGCGCGTCTTCCATCGCGTCACGCTCAGCCCCGTCGGCCGGGGCGCGGGACTTGCCACCAGGTGTCCGTTCTCGGCGTGCAAATAGACATCCCGCATGTCGCCCCAGAAATTACCTTGAATTGCTCTTGGCAGGGGTGAAACGCCGTAGACACGATCTGCATCCACGCGCAATCGTACGCTCAAGTACCGTCCGCGAATCGGCAGATCGGGATCGTAAGCCACGGTCTGCGCCCAGACTCGTGGAAACCGCGCGCGATCGATTGCATATTTCGCCGCCAGGCTTGCCACAATCGCCAATTGCAGCGCGGCCAGGATGATGCCCTTCCGCGACAGTTTCATGGCCTTCCTCCCACGACTCGCGCGACCAGTTGCCGCCGCGTTCGCTCCAACACCCATCCACCAAACAGGAACAGTACGCCGAGCCCGATCAGGCTCACGGAACGGCCGAGCTTATCCATGACGTTCGAGAAATAGAAAATAATCACCGTCAAAGCAAAACCCGCGACTCCCAGGTTGATGCGTTCGCGCCGCCGCTCCGCCAGTCCCCAGGCCACCATGGCCAGGGCGCCAACTCCCGCCCAAAAATACGGTCCCAACTTATTCCATGCATAGATGGGGAGGTTTGCGCCCTCATCCCTGGTGCTAAACGTTCCGATCACCAGAACCCAGGCCGCGGCCACCGCAGTTGTCCACGCCGCGCGTTTGCGCAGCGCAAAGGCCAGCGCCAGCGGGGCGCAGATCGCGATGGCCCAGCTTGTGATTTGGAATAGAGCTGAAACTGGCGTCCGGTTCTGCGACCACCACCCCCAGTATCCCCGGCCGTCGGCAAACGCCCACACGCTCAGCGGCAACACAGCCAGTCCGCCGATCCACGCGAGCGCGCGGCGAGTGGCGGAGTCCTCCTGGCTCGTTCTCGCGCCCAGGTAGGTAATGGCAATCAGCACCAGCCCTTCGGTGATCAATCGGTTGCTCACAGCAAATCCCTGAGTCCGCACTTCCCACTCGCCTACAAGCCACCCCGGCACCAGCAATGCCAGCAGCGCCGCCTGCGTCCAATGCCGCAGCAGCAGCCATCCGGCAAGCGCACCGACGGCCCACATCAGAATCCCGCTCGGCCAGTGCTCCTCCAGATTGAAGATTTGCGCGGTCAGAAAAATTCCCGCGCCGACGCAAACCGTTCCGATCGCATAGAACGTCGTTGAGAGCGCCGGGAATCTTTCCTCAATCAGGGCCGCCGCAAGAGGAAATACTCCCACGAGAATAAGGACCAGCGTGAAACGCCACGCGGGCGAAAGCTCGTCCCAATGCGCGGCCACGAACAGCAAGATCCCCGCGCACAGCAGTACGCCGCCCAATGCAACAGCCAGCAGGACCGGCCAGCGCAATCGCTCGCCCGAACCTTGGGACTCCTCAAACGTTCGAATGCGCGACGCCGTGCTTGCATCCACCACTCCGGCCGAAATCCATCTCTCCAGCCGTTTCTGCAGCGTGTCGGCCATGCGAGGCCCTCCTCTCGCCAGCTACTCATCGCCAATGTGGCGGTAGATCCATGCCATTCGAACGGGAATGGTGCCCATCATACGGCGTGCTACTTGCTCACGGCGTGCGCTTCTGGTCCACCACCAGCACACCGGCTTCGGCGTAGTTCGTTGCTGGCACATCGTGAAACGAAACGTGAATATTTTCGCGTTTGGCTTTGCCATCTTCGATCAACACAGTTGTGACGCGCTCCGCGATTTTCCGCTTTTGCTCCGGCGTCCGGCCTTCCACCCAGGTAATCTGCACGTGCGGCATGTCTCTTCCTCCTTCGAACGCGCAACTCCTCATCATCTTGCATGCAAATCTCAGGCATTCTATCCGCCGCCGCGGTTCCTGCAAAGTCCGCCGCGACCCTGTGCTAGAATTATCTGCTTATGCATCCCGCCATTCCTCTCTTGATCGAACTGCAGCGCGTTGACCACCAGATTGCCGTTCTGCGCGCGGAACTGGAAGCCTTTCCGAAGCGCATCCGCGAAGCAGAAACCAAGCTTGGCGGCGCACGCGCCGATGTGGCGTCCGCAAAAGAAGCGCACGCGCAGATCATTGCGGAACGCAAGAAATTCGAGTTCGACGTGCAGCAGTGGAAAGATCGGGCGCGGAAGTACCGCGATCAGAGTGGCGCGGTAAAAACCAACGAAGCTTTCAAGGCATTGCAACACGAAATCGCCAACGCCGAAGCCGAAGTTGCCAAAGCCGAAGACCGCCAGCTCGAAGTGATGATGTCTGCGGAAGAGGCCGAACGCCGCGTGAAAATCGCGGAGTCGAGATTGAAAGAAGCCGAGCAGGCCGTCGCCGCGGAGCGAAAAGAAATTCAAGCGCAGGGTACGGAGAAAAAGAAACAACTCGACGCCGCCTTGGCCGAACGCGAAAAAATCATCGCACCCGTGCCGGAAGATTTGCGCGAACTGTACGCGCGCATCGCCAAGCGCCACAACGGCACGGCCATGGCCGAAGCCCGCGACGGGCAGTGTCGCGGCTGCGGCATGCGCGTCCTGCCGCACATTCTTCAGGAACTGGCTACGGAAACCAACGAAGAAGTTTTCCGCTGCGAAAGTTGCGGCCTCATCCTGTACACCCTGGAACCCATTCCGGTCGCGAATTCTGCGGCTGGCTCCGCAAATACTTCCTCGGCGGCGTCGACAAATTCCTGATGCCGCGCCGCCCGCCAACTTCCCGTGGAAAAGATTTGTTCGCTGACGCTCCGTCGGAGCCCAAGCCGGCTGCCGCGGTGCATCGCGCGAATATTGACGGCGGCTCGCGCGGCAACCCCGGACCGGCTGCTTACGGCGTGGTGATCCGCGACGGGCGAGGGGAAATCGTCGCCAAGCTGAAAAAATATATCGGCCGGACGACCAACAACGTTGCCGAATATTACGGCTTGATTGCGGCGATGGACTATGCGCAATCGCACAGCATCCGCGCGCTGCGCATCGAGAGCGATTCCGAACTTCTCGTCAAACAAATGCGCGGGCAGTACAAAGTGAAAAGCGAAGATTTGCGCCCGCTTTTCGAGCGCGCTCAAAAAATGTCCAAGGCCCTCGATTCTTTCCGCATCGAGCACGTTTATCGCGAGCAGAATCGCGAAGCCGATGCGCTCGCCAACGAGGCGCTGGACGAAACGGAGGGGAAAGTCTCCGGTTCGGCGACTACGAAAAAAACTGAAGCAGCCAGCTCCAAGGCTGAACCTGCCAGATCCAAGGCTGAAGCCGTTAGCTCCAAACCGGAGCCGCGAAAGATTCAGGCGCGTTTCCGCGGCGGCGTTCTTTATCTCCTGGAAGACGTGGAGTTGCCCGACGGCATGGTCGTCGATGTTTCCATTCACCTGCGTCCAAAACCCGTGTAAGCGCCTTGCTGCCGCGATTTTTTTCGCAGCAGCTGGAATCATTTCAAAACATAACTTCTATAAAGCGTGTCGCGCTGGGCCGGAATGAAACCGGCGTCAGAGATGACGCGGCGGAGTTCGCTTTCGTTCGTGCGGTTTTTTACACCGGCGGCGAAGACGACATTTTCTTCAATCAAGATGCTGCCGACATCGTCGGCGCCAAACTGCAAACCGATCTGGCAAACTTTGATTCCCGGTGTGAGCCAACTGGACTGGATGTGATCGATGTTGTCGAGATACAGACGGCTGACAGCCAGCGTTTTCAGGTAATCGACCGCGGTGGTCTCCTGCACTTTTTTTCCGAGCGCGGTATTTTCCGCAGCAAACATCCAGGGAATGAAGGCAGTGAACCCGCCGGTATCTTCCTGAATGCGCCGCAACCGTTCGAGATGATTGATGCGGTGGCGAAGCTCTTCGCCGCAACCGAACATCATGGTGGCGGTGGTGCGCAGCCCCAGCGAATGGGCCACGCGATGCATTTCTTCCCAGTCGTCGCTGGTGCACTTCAGGCGCGCAATTTTCGCGCGAACTTCATCGTCGAGAATTTCCGCACCACCGCCGGGAATGGATTGCAACCCGGCGTCCATCAGGCGCTGTATCGTTTCGCGAATGCTGATTTCGCTGACTTCCGCGATGCACAAGATTTCCGGCGCCGAAAAACAATGCAGATGGACTTGCGGATAGCGTGCCTTCAGGGAGCGCAACAGATTTTCGTAGTAGCCGATTTGCAAGTCCGGGTGCAGGCCGCCCTGGAGCAAAATGCCTGTGCCGCCGAGTTCTAGCATTTCGTCGATTTTCTTGTAGATTTCCTCGAATGGAAGGATGTAGCCGTCCCTGGCGCCGAGCGGGCGGTAGAACGCGCAGAAGGAACAATATTCAGTGCAGAAATTCGTGTAGTTGATGTTGCGGTCGATCTGGTAAGTGACGACACGGGGATCGTTTTTCTTCAGGCGCATCTGATGCGCGGCCATGCCGAGGCCCACAAGGTCATCGGATTCGAGCATGTCCAGAGCTTGTTGTTTGGTCAGCCCCAAGGTCTATCCTTACTCTTACCTGTAATCATGGTTCGTGACACTACTGGGGACGCGCTAAAGCGCGCCCCTACAATTTCACTGCCTCCGCTTTCGTTGCGGCCCACTCGACGGGCTTGGATTGCGGGATCAAGCCGAGTTTCGCTGCGTGCGTGAAATACAGTTCCAGGCCGCGGCGATTTTCTTCATCAAGCGAAAAGTCAATATTATGCCGCAAGTACGATTCGAGAGTTCGCTGCGGTAATTCCAGCTCGCGCGCGGCGTCGAAACAAATCTCGGTGACGCGCGACAAACCGAAATCCCGCGAGGCGAGGAAATCCGCGGCCACTTCCGGAGTGGCGACGTCTCGCCTGGCCGTCCACATTGCAAGCACTGCAGGCAATCCCGTCAGACTTCGCCATTCGCCCACCACGTCATAAACGTAAAGCGTCTCCACGCTGGTGATTCCGAGAGCAGCCGCCTGGCAAATGATTTGGCCTTCGGCGCCAGGCCAGCTTTCCCTTTCGATTCCCACGGCGATTCGCAAAGCCGGATCGCCAATTAGGAGCACTGCCTCTGCCTGATTCAACATCGCGGGCAAGTCCGGCGGCGCCTCAAAGAATTGCGGCGCGATCTTCCACTTTTCCGCGCAGAGAATGCGCGTGAGCGTCTGCGTGCTGCACGAACTAGCGTCCAACGCAAAGCGCCTCACCTGTTCGATGGGCTTCTTGGCAATGATCAGCAGGCTGCGGACCTGCCGTTTCGAGGCGATGGCCATGTCCGGCAGAATCACTAAATCCTCGATGCGCTGGTATTCGATGGCCGGAATGATGGCGATATCCGCTTTGCCGGAGCGCAAATCATCCGCGCACTGCGAGGGAACGGTGAAAGACAAATCGTATTTGCCGCGCAGCGGGCCGTTGGTGAAACCCCAAACGAGCGGCGCGGTATTGAGGTATTGAACGATGGAGATGCGAAGTTTGGTCACGGTTCGAGGGCTCACGTTCGAGGTCCAGTATAACAAAGCGAGTTTTTCCAGGCGGCAAGCTTCTTTCGCGAGGAATGGTCCAGCGATTTCGGAATGTCGGAATCGATTGAAAAACAAAGAACGCCGGGGCCCCCCACCCACCCCCACCAATTCGCACGGGCAATTATCCCCTGTGAACAAGTAGTAGTAGTTCCATGATGGACTATTATGGGGACAGAAAAAGAATTACTGGGAGCTTCTATGAAGCGCACGCAGAAGAGAGAACCACGAACGGAAACAAAAGTGAAAATGCTGACCATCACGCGGCCTGCATTCTTGGCAATCGTAAATAAAGCGATTAAGACGCCTTCGACGAAACCTGCTCCAAGATCCGCTTGAACAGCAAATTACCCTGATCCCGCCGATTGAACCGAAAGCAATACTCATCCAAGTAGGTTTGCAAGTATTTCGCGCTCACATTGTGGTAGACGCCGCCAAGAGTGGGCTGCCTTCACTCGATGCGCAGAGCGTTCATGGGAGAGATGGAGGCGGCGCGGTTGGCGGGGATGATGGCTGCGAAGAAGGAGCAGATGCCAAGCGCGCCGGCGGCGACGGTGAGGGCGAAGGGGTCCCACGAGGAGACGCCGTAGAGCTGGGCGGAGAGCAAGCGGCCGGCACCGACGGCCAGCGGCAACCCAAGGATGAGTCCGATAGCCACGCGCTTGAATGCTCCGCCGAGGATGAGGCGAAGCACTTTCGGGCGATCGGCTCCGAGCGCCATGCGAATGCCGATTTCGTTGGTTTTCTGGGCAACGGAATAGGCTGTGACGCCGTACAGGCCGATGGCGGCAAGGACGAGCGCGACGATGCCAAAGAGGCCGGCGAGACTGGCTACAGCGCGTTCCTGGTCAAAGGTAAGCTCAATCTGCTGCTGCATGGTGCGGACGCTGTTGATGGTGAGGTTCGGATCCAATTCCGCCAAGATCCTGGTCAGCTGCGCTTCGATGGCGCCGGGAGTCAAATTGGTGACGAGCAAAATTCCACCGATGAAGTGGGAGTTCAACTCGACCATCTTCAGCAGGTTATCGGGATAATTCACGGTTTGCGCCAGCGGGACGTAGAACATGGGACGCGCGGGCCTGCGAAGGCCCCAGCCCGCAAACTTGGCATCGCGTACGACGCCGACGATGCGGAAGGTGCCGGAATAGTCGGGGACATCAAGGCCAAAGTGCTGATCGAGCGGGTCTTCTGTGCTTTTGAAAAAGCGCTTCACGAAGGCTTCGTTGACGATGGCCACGGGCGCGGTGGTTTCATTGTCCGCCGCGATGAACGAGCGCCCGCGCAGAATTGGCATGCCAAGATTCTGAAGATAGTTGGCGCTTACGCGGTCCCAAGAGGCGCCCGATTGCTCGTTGAGCTTGGCGGGAGGATGGCCGGCGACCATGATGAGTTCGCCCCAGTTGTCGGTGAGCGGGTTGTAGAGGGCCAAGCCGGCGCCTTGAACGCCGGGGAGACGGTTGAGATGATCTTCGAGCTGGCGATAGAGCGAAGCCAACTGCGGCTGGGTGTAGGTTGCGGGAGGCCGGTTCATGTTCACTTCCACGCGGTTTTGCACCTGGAAGCCGAAGTCTTGATGTTCGAGCTTGTTAAGGCTGCGGGCGAGCATGGTCGCGCCAGCAACGAGGACGACAGACAAAGTAGCCTGGACGACCAGGAGCGCTTTGCGAGCGAACGAAGAACGGTCCTGCGTGCCGCGACCCGAGCCGCGCAAGGCTTCGGCGGGATCGGTGCGCGTGGCTAGCCACGCGGGAGCCGCGCCGAAAATAATTCCGGTGATGAGAGCCAAGGCAAAGGCAAACGCCAAGACCATGAGCGATGGCGTAGTGCTGATGGGAAGAAAATTCGAGCTGTGGAAGGCGAGGGCAAGCAGCAAACGGGCCGCAGCCATGGCCACCAGAAGTCCGACAATGCCGCCGCCAATGGCGAGCAGGACGCTTTCCGTAAGGGCTTGCGCGACGATTTGCCGGGGAGTGGCGCCAACGGCTAGCCGCACAGCAGTTTGGCCACGACGGGCGACGCCGCGAGCGAGCAGCAGATTCGCGACGTTGGAGCAGGCGATCAGAAGCACCAAGCCGCACACGTACAGGAGGATCTGCAGGCTGCGGCCATATTCCTCTTTCATTACGGCAACGCCCGCTCCAGCAGGGACCACGTTGAGGACCTGCTTGGGAAGCAAGCTGATCATGTCCTGCATCCAGTTGGCGGGATAGCCCGAATCGTGTTGCAGCCACTGGCGGAGAACTGCCGTGAGGCGCGGAGACATTCCGTCAATCGAAGCTCCGGGGCGCAAACGGCCAATCATGCGAAGCCACGCCGAAACGGGCTGGCGCAGCAGGCTGCCGCTGGCGTTGATCATGGGTTCCTGCTGAAGAGGAACCCAGATGTCAGGGGGATCGCTTTCGAGAGTTTCGCCGAAGAATCCGGGAGGAGCGACGCCGATTACGGTCACGGGATGCCCCTCCATGATGAATGTGGAACCGACGACGGAAGGATCGGAGGCATAGGCGGTTTGCCAGATACGGTGGCTGAGCACGGCGACAGGTGGAGCGGAGGGCTTGTCGTCCTCCGGCGTAAACACTCGGCCGCCGAAGGCGCGAACCCCGAGGGTTGAGAAATAGGTGCCGCTGACATACTCCGAACGCAGCGGACGGGCAACGGATTCCATACCTTGGCGGCGAACGCCCACGCGCCAACGCCCAGCCTGAAAGGCGGTAACCTCTTCGAATTCAGGAGTTTCGGTCTTAAGGCGTTCGTACAAAGGGAAGGAAACCATGCCCCAACGGTCCTGGGGACCACCTTCGACGCAGCACTCGTCGCCTTCGCCGACGCGATAGAGCCTGCCGGGGTCAGAAACAGGCAAGGAACGGAGCATTACGGCGTGAATCAGGGTGAAAATCGCGGTTGTGCCGCCGATGCCCAATGCCAAGGTCAGTACCGCAGCCGCTGTAAATACAGGCGATAGCCGAAACTGGCGAAGGGCGTAGCGAAAATTGCCTGACAGGCTTGGCATAAACACCTCTTCGTACAGTACGAAGGCCGAGGCCAAGAGTTCCCGAATCCAGCAAACCGGGGAACTACGGCCTTGGCCGAGGTTCGGCGTGGCGCTGCATTATTGACGCTGGAAAAATGCGTTTGTCACGCGATGAAGGTGGTCAAAAGGAGCGCAGCAGTGCTGCGCACTTACAACGGCAGCAACCCTGGTCAATCTGGCTAAGGCGATATCAGTTCGCCGTGGAGCTACTTCTGTTGTAAAACCATTCGGCAAGTTTGGAGGATGGGATATGTCGAAGGTTTGGATCGGCGTTTTGTTGATGACGGCGGCGCTTACGGGGCCGACGCGCGTTCAGGCGCGTGCGGAAACGCCGCAAACGCCTACGATTGCGGAGAAGACTGCCGGCGCGCAGAAGCTGCCCGGTTATTTCAACCTTTACTGGGATGCGAAACTGGGAAAATTGTGGCTGGAAATCGATACATGGAGCAGCGAATTTCTGTACCAGAGCGGGCTGCCGGCGGGCATCGGCTCGAATGACATCGGGCTGGATCGCGGGCAGCTGGGCGCGACACGTATCGTGCGCTTCGAGCGGAGCGGGCCGAAGGTCCTGCTCATCCAGGAAAACCTCGAATACCGAGCGGTCAGCAACGATCCCGATGAACGGCGCGCCGTGCGCGATTCCTTCGCGGAGTCCGCGCTGTGGGGCTTCAAGGTGGAAGCCGAAGAAAAGGATCACGCGCTGGTGGACGCGACGGAGTTTTTCCTGCGCGATGCGCACGGAATTCCAGCGGCGCTGCGGCGGACGAAGCAGGGTGCTTATCACCTGGATGCGGCGCGGTGCGCCATTTATCTGCCACAGACGAAAAATTTTCCGCTGAATACGGAAGTGGAGAGCACGCTCACGTTTGCGGGAGAGGAGCCGGGGCGGTGGGTTCGCGACGTGACACCTTCTCCGGAATCGATCACTGTGCGCGAGCATCATTCGTTCGTGCAGCTGCCTGCGCCCGGGTACAAGCCGCGGGCGTACGATCCACGCGGAAGTTTTTTCGGCATTGGCTATATGGATTATGCGACGCCGATCAGCGAGCCAATCGTGAAGCGCTTTATTGCGCGGCATCGCCTGGAGAAAAAAGATCCGAAGGCGGCAGTCAGCGAAGCGGTGCGGCCGATCGTGTATTACCTAGACCGCGGGGCGCCGGAGCCGATTCGTTCGGCGCTGCTGGAAGGAGCGCGGTGGTGGAATCAGGCGTTTGAGGCCGCGGGCTACAAGAACGCGTTCCGCGTCGAGATGCTGCCGGAAGGCGCCGACTTGATGGACCTGCGCTACAACGTGATCCAGTGGGTGCATCGCGCGACGCGAGGATGGTCGTACGGCGCGGCGGTGATCGATCCGCGCACGGGAGAAATCATCAAGGGGCACGTGACGTTGGGGTCGCTGCGCGTGCGGCAGGATTTCCTGATTGCGGAAGCTCTGCTGGCGCCTTACGAAAAAGGCAAACCGGTTTCGCCGAAGATGCAGGAGATGGCGCTGGCGCGGCTGCGGCAGCTGGCGGCGCATGAAGTGGGGCACACCCTGGGCCTGATGCACAATTATTCGGCAAGCACGGTGAACCGCGCTTCGGTGATGGATTATCCGCCGCCGTACGTGAAGCTCTCCGCAGACGGCGTGCCAGATTTGTCCGCGGCTTATGCGACGGGAATCGGGGATTGGGATAAGGTGTCGATTGCGTTTGGTTATCAGGACTTTGCGCCGGGGGCGAATGAGCAAGCGGCGTTGAACAAAATTCTGTTGGAGGCGTACGGGCGAGGCCTGCGCTACCTGACGGATCAGGATGCGCGGCCTGCGGGTTCATCGAGCAGCTTGGCGCATTTGTGGGATTCGGGCGCGAACGCGGTTGATGAACTGAATCGCCTCATGCAGGTTCGCGGGACGGCGCTGAAGCGCTTTGGCGAGAACAATATTCGCGAGGGCGCGCCGCTGGCCACACTCGAGGATGTGCTCGTGCCGGTGTACATGCTGCATCGCTACCAGGTGGAGGCGGCGAGCAAACTCGTTGGAGGGATGGATTACACGTTTGCGCTGCGGGGCGACGGACAAGCGCCGACGCAAATTGTAGGGCCGGCGGAACAGCGGCGCGCACTTGCGGCGGTCCTGGCGACGCTGAAGCCGGAGGCGTTGGCTCTGCCCGAGCCGCTGCTGAAGATGATTCCACCGCGTCCGCCGGAATACGAACGGGGGCGCGAGCACTTCAAGATTCGCACCGGCCCGGCGTTCGATGCGCTGGTCCCCGCGGAAGCTGCGGCGCAAAACACGCTGCAGTTTCTGTTCAACCCGGAGCGGGCGGCGCGGCTGGTGGAATTTCATGCGCGCAACGGGGAAAACCCGGGGCTGGAAGAGATCATCGACGCCGTCTTGGCCGCGACTTGGAAATCTCCGCATGGCTCGGGGTACCCGGCAGAAATCGCGCGGACGGTTGATCGGGTTGCCCTTTATGACTTGATGACCTTGAGCGCCAGCGAGCACGCCTCCGATCAGGTGCGGGCCATCGCCGCATTGAAATTGGAGGAGCTGCGCGAGTGGCTGGCGGCCAGCCAAAGTGCCGCCAAGGATGCGGAAGAGCGCGCGCATCTCTTTGCGGCGATGTCGCAAATCGTTCAGTTTCAGAAAGATCCGAAGCAAGTCAGCGTGGCGCCACCGGCCGAACCGCCCGATGGCCCGCCCATTGGTACGGACGACGATGGGGATGGCTGGGGCTGAAGATTTCGGCTGGATGGCTCGTGACAATCGGGCTCCCTGGTCGTCTATAGCTTCGAGGGGAGGGCCACATGCCTCGACGCACCTTCTTTTTTCTGATTTCGTTTTCGGCTCTGCTCGCGCTGGGCTTTACGAGCGCGCGTGCGAACCGGCATCACCATTCCGTAAGCATTTCCGGCGGGCACAGACAGCCGGCGACGGATTGCTCCGATCTGCGCATCCGCTTTGACGACCAGGACGCCGTGGTGCGTTCCGAAGAGCGCACCTTGACGAAGGCCGAGGCGCCCGTGCTGCAGGTTCACCCACACACCAACGGCGGGGTGCAGGTGGTGGGCTGGGATAAAGAGAACTATTCCGTGACGGCGTGCAAAGCGGCGGCGGGTTCGAGTGTCGATGCGGAGCGAATCCTGTCGCAAATCAGTATGTCGATCGAAAACGGCAGGATCTCGACGAAAGGGCCCGGGGACGAGGAGACATGGACGGTCGAACTGCTGATTCGCGCGCCGAAATCCGCAACCATCGACATGGACACGATGAACGGGCCAATTTCCTTGTACGACGTGGACGGAAAGCTTACGGCTCGCGCCAAGAACGGTCCCATCAGCTTGAAGAATTTTTCCGGGGACGCGGAAATTACGGCGGTGAATGGACCGATCAGTTTGGACGGCAGCAATGGCAGCGTGCGCATTCATACGGAAAACGGACCGATCGCCGTGGCACTGGCCGGGAAGACATGGACCGGCGCCGGTTTGACGGCGGATGCAAAAAACGGGCCCCTGACGCTGACAGTCCCGAACGGGTATCAGTCCAGCTTCGTGGTGGAATCAACGAACCACGCGCCGGTGAGTTGCAAAGCGAGCATTTGCGATAACGCCCACAAGACCTGGGACGACGAGCACCGCCGCATCGAATATGGCAACGGGCCGGCGACGATCCGGCTGTCCACGGTGAATGGACCGGTCTCCGTGCAGGAGTCGAGAGAGAAGCTCTGAGAAGCGAGGGTTTTGCGTTCAGGACAGCTCGGCGAAATGGTTGAGCCTTGCGGGATGGACGCGGTCCAGCTGTTGCAGATAAGATTTGGCGCATGCTGCTGGAAGCGCGCGTAGCTCATTCGGTGACGGAAGCAGAGGCGGTTCGCCTGGCGCGCGAATTCTACGGACTCGAGGCTGCCGCGCGGGCGCTGCCCGGCGAATACGACGACAATTTCCGCCTGACATGCGGGGACGCACGTGGGTTCGTCCTCAAAGTGATGCATCCGGCGCGGGAGCAATCCTTCATCGATATGCAATGCCGGGCGCTGCGGCATCTGGCGCAGTGTGCACCTCAATTGCCTTTGCCTCGCGTGATTCCCAATCGGCAGGATGAACTATTTTCTTCGACTGTCGTGGCGGACGGCGCAGCGCGGCTCGTCTGGCTACTCACCTTTGTGAATGGAACAGTTTTGGCGAAGGTTCGTCCACATACGACGGAGTTGCTTGGCGATCTTGGCCGGTTTCTGGGCAAGATGGACGCGGCGCTGCAATCCTTTGCGCACCCGGCCGCGCATCGTGAACTGAAGTGGGATTCTTCGCGCGCGGCTTGGATCAAGGAGTACGTCAAGCACATCGCGGATTCGAAGCGGCGCGCGCTGGTCGAAAGATTTCTCGCGCTGTACGAGGCGGAAGTGGTTCCTAATTTGCCGCGCTTGCGCCGCAGCGTGATTTACGGCGATGCGAATGACCACAACGTGCTGGTCAGCGAGCCGTGGCCGCAGCCGCGAAAGATCGCGGGCTTGATTGATTTTGGCGACATGCACCACGGGCTGACCACGGTTCTTTTTGCGTTGATTGGCGCGCGGCTGGCTGTCAGCGTCACCAATTCCGCGCACCGCAAAACCGTCAAGCCGGAAGACCCGTACGTCACTGTCAGTGAAGCGCCCGCGTGGGAAGCCTTGGAGCGGCTGGCAAAAATCCATCCGCGATTTGCCCACTACACGTTTCGCGCGGCTTGCGGGCTTCCAGCGGTTCCGCAAATTGAAGAGATCACGAAGTGGCTGGAAGCAAGTGGCGGTTCCGCGGCTTCTATTCTGGATGTTGACACGCGGACGGCGCCGAGCCTTGTTTTCGATTTAAGCGTTGGCAGCACGTTTCTGGGCGCCAAGCCCGGCGGGGCCAATGATCCAGAGGTGCGGGAGAGGCTGTCAGTCGCAGTGAAGCGTGCGGGCGCGGCCTTCGGCGTGGGCCGTTACGACGAGCCGCGACTGGTTTACACCTCCTCGTTGTTCGGCGCGAGCAGTAACCCCACAGATGAACGGCGCACCGTACACTTGGGAATGGATTTATTCCTCGAGCAAGGGACACGGTTGCGCGCGCCGCTCGATGGAATTGCACACACCGTCGCAAATAATTCAGCGCCGCAGGATTATGGACCGCTCGTCATTTTGAGGCACGAAATGAGCGGCGGCGAGCAGTTTTTCACCTTGTACGGCCACTTGACGAAAGAAACGCTTACTGCTCTGAAACCAGGCCAGCGTGTCGGACGCGGAGAAGAGTTTGCGCGAGTAGGCGCGACAGATGAAAACGGCGGGTGGACGCCACACGTTCATTTCCAAATCATTCTGGATCTGCTTGAACTTGGCGCAGATTTCCCAGGCGTTGCCTACGCTTCGCAGCGGGCTGTCTGGACGAGCCTATCGCCGGACCCAAATCTTCTGCTTGGAATTCCGGCCGACCGCTTTCCAGTGAAAGAACCTGCACTCAGCGAAACGCTTGCCGCGCGCCGCGCTTTGCTGGGGGAAAATCTCAGCGTCTCTTATGAGCGTCCGCTGAAAATCGTTCGCGGATGGATGCAGTATTTGTATGACAACACGGGACGCGCGTACCTCGACGTTTACAACAACGTGCCGCTCGTAGGGCACAGCCACCCGCGCGTGGTCCAGGCGGCGCAGGCGCAGCTCGCGCTGCTCAACACCAACACGCGCTACCTTCATGACAACGTCAACCGTTATGCCGAGCGGCTGACGCGGCTGCTTCCCGAACCGCTAGGCGTTTGTTTTTTTGTGAATTCTGGCAGCGAGGCCAATGAACTGGCTTTGCGGCTCGCACGTGCACATACCGGACGAGAAGACGTGATCGTGCTGGAACACGCCTATCACGGCCACACCAACACGCTCATTGACATCAGCCCCTACAAATTTGACGGTCCCGGGGGCCGTGGCAGAAAGCCGTGGGTGCACGTTGCGCCGCTTGCGGACGATTACCGCGGCCCGTATCGCCGTAGCGACAAGCAAGCGGGCGCAAAATATGCGGGGCATGTTGCAGAAATCCTGGAGCGCACGCGAACCGAAGGCCGTAGTGTCGCCGCGTACGTCGCGGAAACGTTGCCAAGCGTCGGCGGGCAAATTGTTTTTCCGCCGGGATACCTCGCGGAAGTGTATCGCCACGTGCGTGCGGCGGGTGCCGTTTGCATCGCGGACGAAGTGCAAGTTGGATTCGGTCGGCTGGGGACCCACTCTTGGGGATTCGAGACCCAAGGCGTTGTTCCAGACATCGTCGTTCTGGGGAAGCCGATCGGCAATGCGTTTCCACTTGCGGCGGTGATTACAACCCCGGAGATCGCCGACTCCTTTAACAATGGAATGGAGTTTTTCAGCACGTTCGGCGGCAATCCTGTTGCCTGCGCCGCGGGGCTCGCGGTGCTGGATGTTCTCGAAGAAGAGAATTTGCAGCAACATGCGCTGCGTGTCGGCGAGCATCTGACCGAGAGTTTGAGAGCGTTGCAGACTCGCCATGCATTGATCGGCGACGTGCGCGGTTCCGGACTGTTCCTGGGGATCGATTTGGTGCTGGACCGCGAATCGCGCGAGGCAGCGCCGTTGCAGGCATCGTATGTGGTCAATCGACTTCGCGACTGCGGCATTCTTGCCGGCACGGACGGACCACATCACAACGTCATCAAGCTGCGCCCGCCGCTGGTTTTCTCGGAAGCCGATGCGGATCTTTTCGTGAAGACACTCGATGGCATTCTGCAAGAAGACCCGGCGCAACCCTCTGGATAGCACTTAGGAGTTCCGGGCTCGCCTGCCCGCTCAACGTCAAACGCTAACTACCGCTCATCCAACAAGGCGCCAAGCTGGTCACCTGCGCCGCAGACGTCATCGAAGAGCTTCCCACGCCGGTTCGTGCCGCCCTGGTGCAGGCCGAGAAGCCGGAAGCCGAGCAGCGGAATCTATTGGTGGCTGCCGCGTTGAACGGCTCAGAGAAAAAACTCTACGAGCTACTCAATACCGAGGAACCGCTGGTCATTGACGACATCGTGGAGCGCTCCGGCTTGAACTCTTCCGAAGTTCTGGCTACCCTCTTTACTCTGGAGATGAAAGGCATCATCCGGCAGTTGCCCGGGAAGCAGTTCAGCAAAGTCTTGCTGTAGAAGCAGATAGGGGATCGCGCCGTTAAGCCGAGGCCGCCATCCAAGCGTGAATCGCATCCACAAAGGCAACCACGGCATCTAAGAGTAGACCCCCTTGGGATTCGGGCAGAGCGCTTAAGGTAGCGAGAAGGACACACACCGCGCGGTCCGCCCTCTCCGCAAAAGCATTACGGAGTTACAAAGGCAATATGGCTCGTTCGCTGGTTATTGTGGAATCGCCCGCAAAGGCGAAAACGATTAACAAATATTTGGGGCGGAATTTCACCGTCAAGGCGTCCATCGGCCACGTCATGGACCTTCCCAAGAAAACGATCGGCATTCGTCTGCCCGGCGAAGAAGAGGGCGGCAAAAAGAAACGGCGAAAGAAAGCCAGCAAAGGAAGCAAGAAAGCGAAGGCGCCGGAAAAGCTGGCTGCGAAGTTGATCAGCATCGACGACGATAAGATTTTCGAGCCTACCCTGCAAATCATCGCCGGCAAGGGCAAGGTCATCAACGATCTGAGGAAAGCAGCGCACTCCGCCGAGGCAGTGTATCTGGCGGGCGACCCCGACCGCGAGGGAGAAGCCATCTCCGCGCACCTCGCCATGGTTCTTTCCAAACCCGCCAAGTTCATCGAGCAGGAGCCTAGCGTTTCGAGATTCAAGAAGAAAGAGGCCGCACCCGAAGAGCCTGTCAAGAAGGAAGAAGAAAACGGGGCGAAGAAAGAAGTTGTCGCCATCGACCCAAAGAAAATCTTTCGGGTTACGTTTAACGAGATTACGCCCAAGGCCATTCGCGCAGCCTTCGATAGCCCCCGGCAAGTGGACACCAATCTGGTGGATGCGCAGCAGGCGCGCCGCGTGCTCGATCGCATCGTGGGCTATAAGGTTTCCCCGATTCTCTGGGATAAAGTGCGCCGCGGGCTTTCCGCCGGACGGGTGCAGACGGTGGCGCTGCGGCTGATCGTCGAACGCGAGCAGCAAATTCGTGCGTTCCTCCCGCAGGAGTACTGGACGATTCACGCGATGCTGGATGCGGGGCCGCCGCCGCTGTTTGAGGCCAAGCTATTCAAACACAACGGCGAGGACATTGAAGTAAAGAATCAGGAAGCCGCGGAAAAGATTGTGGCCGCAGTAAGTAAAGCGAAGTGGCTGGTAGCCAGCGTCACGCAAAAAGAAAAGAAGCGCAATCCGCCGCCGCCCTTCACGACGTCCAAATTGCAGCAAGCGGCTTACAACCGGCTGCGGTACACGGCCAAACGCACGATGTCGCTGGCACAGAAACTCTACGAAGGCGTCGAATTGGGCGAGGAAGGCTCGGTCGCGCTGATCACGTACATGCGCACAGATTCCGTGCACGTCTCGAACGATGCGCTGGCGCAGGTCCGCGAGTTGATTCCCGAGCGGTTCGGGAGCAATTACCTTCCGGAAAAGCCGAACTACTACAAATCGAAGAAAGATGCGCAGGAAGCCCACGAGGCGGTGCGTCCGACGGATGCCATGCGCGCGCCGGAAGACGTGCGGAAGTATCTCGACGAAGACCTTTTCAAGTTGTACCAGTTGATCTGGCAGCGCTTTGTTGCGTCGCAAATGCTCCCGGCAATTTTCGATCAGACCACTATCGACATCAACGCCGGAGATTACACCTTCCGCGCCACGGGTTCCGTCCAGAAATTCGACGGCTACCTTCGCGTCTATCAAATGCCCGCGTCGATCGCGGATCGCGAGGATGACGAGAAGGATGACGAAGGCGAAGGCCGAGCGCTTCCCCAGGTTGCGGAAGGGCAAACCCTGCGGCTCGACAAGATTCGCCCGGACCAGCACTTTACCGAACCGCCGCCGCGGTACAACGATGCAACACTGGTGAAAGAGCTCGAAGAAGACGGCATCGGGCGTCCTTCGACTTACGCTTCGATTATTTCCACTCTTGTCGAGCGCGAATACGTCACCAAGAACCAGGGACGGTTTTCACCGACCATGCTCGGCGAGCGAGTTAGCACGCTGCTGATCAAGAGTTTCGAGGACATTTTTGACGTGACATTTACGGCGCGGCTCGAAGAGGAGCTGGACGAAATTGAAGAAGGCAAGTTGCCGTGGCGCGAAGCCGTCAGAGAGTTCTGGGAAAAATTCGTCATCGACCTCGACAAGGCCGATGACGAGATGCTTTCCTACAAGGCCGGCATCCCCACCGGGAAAAAGTGCGAGAAGTGCGGGCAAGGCGAACTGCTCGAACGCATCAGCCGCCACGGTTTTTTCCTGGGCTGCTCGCGTTACCCGGAATGCGATTTCATTCAGGACCTGTCACCTGAGACTCCTGAAGAAACCAGCGGAGAACCCAAGATCGAGTATTGCGACAATTGCGGCAAGGAGATGGCGATAAAACGCGGCCGCTTCGGCACGTTTCTTGCCTGCACCGGTTATCCGGACTGCAAGACCACGCGCCGCCTTGTCCAGGGCACCCGCATCGCGCACCAGCCGGACGAGCCACTCGATGAGAAATGTACGCTCTGCGGTAACGGCCTGGTGAAAAAACACGGCCGCTTCGGCGAATTCATCGGGTGCTCGGGATACCCGAAGTGCAAGTACACGCGGCCGATCACCCTGGGCATTAAATGCCCGAAGTGCAAGGAAGGCGAATTCGTGCGCCGCGGAAGCGCCGGCAAAGGCGGACGTGGACGCGCGCGCATTTTTTACGGCTGCTCGCGTTACCCGGATTGCGATTTCACCTCACCCCATATGCCCATTGCCGAGCCATGCCCGAAGTGCGGAGCACCGTTCATCGTCGAGAAGCGCTCCAAGATTGGCACCGTCCATGCGTGCCTCAAAGAAGGCTGTGATTGGGAGAAGCTGGTTCCTGAAGCCCAGCCACAAGTGCAACCTGAAGAGGCCCCCGTGCCCGTAGCGGTGAAGTCCTGACCCACCTGCATCTGAAGAAACAGTGCCTTGATTTTGTTTTCCGCGGGTTTATCCGCGTCTATACTGTTGCTGGGCCTTTCCCCGGGAGCTGTTGTGACGAATGATTGAGGCGATTGCGAAATATCTTGAATACCTTCAGTCGGTGAAGAATTCCTCGCCGCATACGGTTCTGAACTACCGCAAGGACCTCGAACAATTTGTGGCCTATCTTTCGCCTCCTGGGACCCGGCCGCCCGGACTCACCGGCGTCACGCACTTGATCATTCGTGAATTCGTCGCACATCTTCACGATTACGGGCTCAGGAAAAGTTCCATCGCACGGAAGCTTGCGGCCCTGCGCTCGTTCTTCAAGTATTGCGTTCGTGAAGGCCATCTGAAGGAGAATCCCGCCCGGCTCGTTCCGACGCCAAAGCTGCCGAAACGCATCCCTTCGGTGCTTTCTGCCGAAGAGATGAACGGATTCCTCAATCAACTGGGCGGATCGGGACATGGCGCACCTATCGGCCGGACAATGCCTAAGAAGGCCATGTTGCTTACACCGGCGTCTGACGCTAAGGCGGAACGTAAGCAAACTAATTCCGCGAAGGCTGGGGAGGGCCTGCTCCTTCGTCGCGACCGGGCGCTCCTGGAACTTCTCTACGCCGCCGGCCTACGCGTGAGCGAACTGACTGGCCTCAATCTGACCGACATGGACCAAAAAGAGCGCATTCTCCGCGTGCGCGGCAAGGGCAGCAAGGAACGCATTGTTCCTTACGGAGCCAAGGCTCAGGAAGCCCTGGAAAAATACTGGCCGGTGCGCCGGCTCCTCCTGGAGCAAACGGGTCGGGCGAGCAATAAGCAGGGGCCGAATGTGGAAGCCGTCTTTCTAAATTATTCAGGCCGGCGCCTTACGCAGCGTTCTGTTGGACGCATTGTGAAAAAATACGTGCGCATCGCCAACGTTAACTGGGATCTGCATCCACATTCGTTGCGTCACGCGTTCGCGACCCATTTGCTTGCCGATGGGGCCGATCTCCGCGCCATCCAGGAACTTCTCGGCCACCAGTCACTCTCCACGACCCAGAAATACACCCACGCTTCCATCCGCCAGTTGATGGATATCTATGACAAGGCGCACCCCCACGCCTGATTCCGGCATCTATTCCGGTTTCCCTGCGACAAGGCTGAGATACGCTGGCCAGCTTACGGGAATTGAATATGCGCTGGTGGATTGCAATCTGGATCACATTTTGTTTGCTTGTGTGCGCGGCCTTGCCGTTGCCTGCCAACGCGCAGGGGAACTACGAAATCCAGGTGTACCCGTACGAAACCGTGGAGCCTCGCCACACTATGGTGGAGCTGCATTCCAATTTCACGTTTCAGGGTTCCAAATCCACCGATGACGGCACGCTTCCCACGAACCACCAGCTGCACGAAACCATCGAGATCACTCATGGCTTCAATGACTGGTTCGAGACCGGGTTTTACATTTTTACTTCCGCTAAGAACGGTCAGGGCTGGGATTATGTCGGCAGCCACATCCGTCCCCGCGTGCGCGTTCCTCCGAAGTGGCACTGGCCCGTAGGAATCAGCCTCTCGAACGAAATCGGCTGGCAGAGCCGCCGATATTCTGCCGATACTTGGACGTGGGAGATTCGGCCCATCGTGGACAAGCAGATCGGCAGGTGGTATCTGTCCTTCAATCCCACGTTTGACCGGTCGTTTCATGGCCCGGGCGTAAATCAGGGGCAGGTGTTCTCGCCCAATTTCAAGTTCAGCTACGATTTCACCAAGAGAATCGCGGGGGGCATTGAGTATTACGGCTCGCTGGGTCCGGTCACAGGCTTCGACCCGATCAGCCAGCAGCAACAGCAAATTCTTCCTGCCATTGACCTGAATTTATCGCCCAAGTGGGAAGTCAATTTTGGGGTGGGAGTGGGCGTGACGCGCGCGACGGATCACCTTCTCGCGAAAATGATTCTCGGCTACCGTTTCGATTTCTGAAGCGTCTTTCGGAGGGAAACTCCAGGAGCCCGCCATGAACGATCACCTCGCGCAAATCAATATCGGACGTCTGATCGCACCGCTAGACGACCCAAAGATCGCCGAATTCGTTGCCCACCTCGACCCTATCAATGCGCTCGCGGACAAGGCTCCGGGATTCGTGTGGCGGCTCCAGTCAGAGTCCGGCAACGCCACCGACATTGCCTACAACGATGACCCTTTTGTGATCGTAAATATGTCTGTTTGGGAGTCCGCCGAGGCGTTGCGCGACTTTGCTTACAAATCAAATCACATGAAGGTCTTGCGCGATCGCGCCAAGTGGTTTGAAAAAGCGGACAAGCCTACCTACTGCCTGTGGTGGATTCCGGTCGGCCACGTTCCTTCTGTTGCCGAGGGCCGCGAGCGGCTGGAGCATTATCAAACGCATGGCGCCACGCAATATTCTTTTTGGTTTTCGCAGCAGTTTCCCCAGCCCACGGACGAAGGTGTCTGCGCGTAGGGAATTCGCGTTTAGGGGAGCACCAAAACGAAACGGCCGGCGGGGATTCCTGCCGGCCGTGCAAGTTTCTTGGTGGGAATGAGACAAATTCGTTACTAGCGACGCCCGCCTCCGTGGCCACCCCCGCCATGGAAACCGCCTCCTCCGTGGAATCCTCGGTCACTCCCATGGAAGCCGCCACCACCGTGGAAACCACGATCACCGCGGAAGCCTTCGTGCTCAAACCCACGGCCGCGAGAACCGAATCCCCGGTCTAGGAAGACGTGTTCGTGAAATCCTGGGCGCCCATAGAAACCGCGACCGTAGTAACCGCGATGTCCGTAGTAGCCGTGGAACCAAGGGCCCGCCCCGATGAAAACGCCGCCGACGAAATAGTCAGGGCCGTAATAGCCATACGGCGCGCAGGCATACGGGTAATAACCATAGTAGCCATAAGCGCAGACCGGGGCCGGCCCTACATACGCCGGGCCAACTCCAACGCCGACGATCACTCTCTGGGCATGGGCGAAAGATGCCGAACCTAAACAGATACCGAGCAAAGCAAGAATTCTTAGATAACCCATGTTTGGACCCTTCTGAAGTCCATCACTTCGACCGCAAACGACCGTAACTCGTTCAGGTTTCCCAGCTGATGCTGAAATCCCTACTCACTTAACACCTGAGCGCGCGGAAAGTTGCAAGACGTTCGAGCCAAGCCTCCCTGGTTCGGCGAGGGCAGAGAATCGCCTTAATCCCCGCGAGGGTTGCTTTTCGCTGAGGTCAATGTGAGGATTTCTTCCGTGCCCGAACCGTCCTCGAAAACCAAGCTAAGACTTTTACCGCCGATTCTGACCGCGCACCTCTTTCCAAAACTCGACGGAAAGCTGATCGAGCTTCTTCGTTCACTTGCTCCGGGCGACTGGGAAAAACAGACTGTATCGCCCAAATGGAGAGTCAAAGAGGTCGCGGCACATCTCTTGGACACCGCGCTACGCGGAGTTTCCGTCGGTCGAGATCGGTACGTGGCGGAAAGCCCGGCAAGCCCTTCCACGGCTGATTTGGCGGCGTTCATCAACCGCTTGAATTGCGAAGGCGTTACCGTATATCGTCGGTTAAGTCCAGTAGTCTTAATTGGACTACTGGAAGCCGCTACCAAATCATTGGCGGAATACCACGCCTCGCGCGATCCGTATGCGATTGCTTCGTATGGCGTGAGCTGGGCCGGCGAACAAAAATCTCCAAACTGGTTTGACACTGCGCGGGAATTCACCGAGCGCTGGCACCATCAACAGCAGATCCGCCTGGCGGTGAGCCGGTCCGGAATCATGACCTGCGAGCTCTATCATCCCGTTCTCGATTGCTTCCTGCAGGCTTTGCCGTTCACGTATCGCAACGTGCCTGCCAAGCCGGGAACACTGGTGGAAATTAACGTTGTCGGCGAATGCGGCGGCATCTGGCACCTCTATCGCTCCGAGGATTCGTGGCAGCTCATCGGGGAGCCATTCAGCCGGGCCGTTTGCGAAGTCACTATTCCTCAAGAGATAGCCTGGCGGATCTGCACCAAGGGCATTGATACAGAATCCGCGCGGGCCCAAGTCAGGGTCACGGGCGACACCACACTTGGCCTTCACGTGCTCGCAATGGTCTCTATCGTCGCCTGAATTTGCGTGTTCGTAACACCGGTAATTCCATTGACCACCCTAGCCAGGAACCTCTATAATTAGAGTTTGTCTTTAGCTCTTGGAGGATCGATGTACGCCGTTATTCAGACCGGGGGAAAGCAGTATCGCGTCGCGCCCGGCGACACCATCCGCATCGAGCGGGTCGATGGCAAAGTAGGGGAAAAAGTGAATTTTGGCTCCGTCCTGGCCGTCCACACGGACGACAAGAAGATGGTACTGGGCGCCGATGCCGGCAAAGCTTCCGTGAGCGGGAAAATCGTCTCGCAGGGCCGTGGCAAGAAGCTCACCGTGCTCAAGTTCAAAAAGGGCAATCAGTACAAGATTTCGCGCGGCCATCGGCAGAATTATACGGCCGTGCAAGTCAGCGATATCAAGCTGTAGCTCTTCACATTCCGCTGGGCCTCTACCCGGCAGTTTCTCGAAAAAGGATTAGCTCATGGCACATAAGAAAGGCGGCGGCTCCTCGACAAACGGCCGCGATTCACACGGACAGAGGCTGGGCGTCAAGCGGTTTGGCGGGCAGCTCGTCAACGCGGGCACCATTCTGGTGCGGCAGCGCGGCACGAAGCATCAAGCGGGAGAAAACGTCGGTCAGGGGAAAGACGACACGCTCTTCGCCATGGTCACCGGATTCGTGAAGTTTGAAGACAAGGGCCGTCACGGCCGCTTTATCAGCGTCACGCCCGCAGAGCAAGCCAAGACCGCAGCGAATTAGTTGCGTTCCTGGCTGCATTTTGCGGAGAATTTAGTCCGCCCGTTTTCGCTTCCGCGGTCCGGCCATTGGACCGCGTTTTTCTTTTCCATGCGGCTGCTGGCCGATAACGCCGCCGGGCCAGTCGGCTCTTAGGGAGTTTTGTTCCTGTGTTCGTTGATGAAGCCAAAATTTTCGTGAAGGCCGGTGGCGGCGGCAACGGTTGCGTGGCCTTCCGGCGCGAGAAATACGTTCCACGCGGAGGTCCCTCCGGCGGCGATGGCGGCCACGGCGGCAACATCTATCTGGAAGCCAATCCAAACGACAACACGCTGCTGCGCTACCGCTACAATCGCGAATTCAAGGCCGAGCGGGGCCGCCACGGCGAAGGCTCCAACTGCACTGGCCACTCCGGCCAGGACATGATCCTGCAAGTTCCTGTAGGCACGCTGGTGTTTGACGAACAAGGCGCGACCATCGCTGATCTCGCCAACCCGGGCCAACGCGTCCTGATCGCACACGGCGGACGCGGCGGGCGCGGCAATCAACACTTTGCCAAGCCTTGGCATCAGGCTCCGCGCGAACATGAGGACGGATTTCCCGGCGAAGAGCGGCATCTTCGCCTGGAGCTGAAACTTCTGGCCGACGTCGGCCTGGTCGGTTACCCCAATGCGGGCAAGTCCACTTTGATTTCTGTGATTTCCGCTGCGCGTCCCAAGATTGCGAACTATCCATTCACCACGCTCGAGCCGAATCTCGGCGTCGTCAACGCCGACGGAGGCACCGGCGGACACGGCACCGAACTTGGCCGCACCTTCGTCGTCGCCGACCTCCCCGGTCTTATTGATGGCGCACACCTGGGGGCGGGCCTGGGTATCCGTTTTCTCCGCCACGTCGAACGCACGCGACTGCTCGTCCATCTCATCGACACGAGCGACTCCAACGCCGACGATCCGGTCCGTTCGTTTGAGATCATCAACGGCGAACTGGAAGCCTTTAGCGCATCTCTCATCGAAAAACCGATGATTGTTGTCGCCACCAAACTGGATGCCACGACCGATCGCGCGCGTCTCGAAGCGCTTCGTGATTTCTGCAAGAGGCGCAACCTCGAATTCCACTCCATTTCCGCGGTTGCGGGCGACGGTGTGAAAGATTTAGTTCGCTCCATCGCCGATGCCTTGGATAAAATACCTCGCCCTACTCACGATTCCTCTATCAACACGCTGCCTGCTGCGACTGGGGACGAGCAACCGTTAACCGCTTCGGTTGAACGTCCCACGGTGGCCACAAAGAAGGAACAAGATTCGTGAGAGAATTACCTGTGTCACACGCGGCCTTGGTGTAGTCCTGGCTGGCGGCACTTTTTTTGGGAGCCTCATTGACCACAGCGCAAGCGCATCGCACTGCTGCAAAGCATCATCCTCGCCGCATCGCGATTTTCGGCGGTTCCTTCGACCCCATCCACAACGGCCATCTTTCCGTTGCGCGAGCTGCCGACCGGCGGTTCAATTTCGACGAGCTTCACTTCATTCCCGCGAGCCGGCCGCCGCACAAGCTGAAGCAGCACCTCGCGCCGTTCCCGCACCGCTTTGCGATGGTCTCGCTCGCATGCACTGAGCATCCGCATTTTGTTCCCTCGCTTGCCGAAGCCGGCGAGGACTTCAGCGGCACGCAGCTCCACTATTCCGTGGACACCGTGCGCTATTTCCGCCACGTTTACCATGGCGATCGGTTTTTTTTTATTATTGGCGCCGACGCCTTCCTGGACATCCCCATGTGGAAGGAATATGAAACGCTGCTTACGCTTTGCGACTTCATCATTGCCAATCGCCCGGGTATCCGCCCGGAAGCGCTGCGCCTGGTCATTCCACCAGACTTGATCGCCAGGCCGGACGCAAAAAAGGAAGCCGATCAGCCTTCCCAGGTTATCGCGCACCTTCACAAGTCCACTATCTATCTGCTCGAAAACGTGTCCAGCGAAGTTTCCGCCACGGACGTTCGGCACCAGGCGCACCGCGGCCAGTCCATCCATGGGCTTGTTTCCGCGCGCGTCGAGGAATACATTCTCAAACAGGGCTTATACCGGTGAAATTCGAATCTTTGCCACAGGGCGTCCGCCTGGCCGTCGAAGCCGCACAAGAAAAGAAAGCCGCAGGCATCACTGTGCTGGACCTTACGGCGGCCGGCGCCTTCACCGAATATTTTGTGATCTGCACCGGCTTCAGCACGCCGCAGGTCCAGGCCATCTGCACCGAAATCGAAGCCCAGCTCCATAAAAATCTCGGCCGCTCGCCCGAGCATCGCGAGGGGCATCGCTCCGCCGAATGGGCGCTGCTGGATTTCGGCGGCTTCGTCGTACATGTTTTCAGTGAACAGGCCCGGCGCTACTACGATCTCGAACGTCTCTGGCGTATGGCTCCCAAGCTTGAGATCCGCGACCAGCCTGACGGCCCTTCTGGCGAACGAGACCTGTCTGATTCAGCCTTCAGGCAGGAACACTTTTCCGGCGAAGCCGTTTCTGGCCGGCCGCAAAGCGGCCGTTCGCGGCAATGACCGCGGAACGATTGCCGTGGATCTCCGCGGATCCCGCATCGCAACGGCTTCTTGAACTCGCACAGAAAGTCGCGATTGCTCCCGCCACGCTCTTGATTAGCGGCGAAAGCGGCAGCGGCAAGGATCACCTCGCGCGTCTCGTTCATGAGCTCGGCCCGCGCCGGGACGCCCCGTTCCTGAAAATCGATTGCGCCAGCCTTCCACCGCAGCTTGTCGAGAGCGAACTTTTCGGCCACGAACGAGGTGCGTTTACAGGCGCGGTCGAACGCAAGCTGGGCCGCCTCGAACTAGGCGGCAATGGCACGATAGTTCTCGATGAAGTCGCCGCGCTCTCGCCCGCAGCGCAGGGGAAACTTCTGCGGGTCTTGCAGGAACGAGCATTCGAGCGACTCGGCGGCACAGAAACCCTGCACATCGAAGCGCGCCTGATTGCTCTTACCAATGTCGATCTTCCCGCCGCGGTGAAATCCGGCGGCTTTCGCGAAGACCTTTATTTCCGGCTGAACGTCCTCACTCTTGAGGTTCCGCCGCTTCGTGAGCGCCGCGTCGATATCCTCCCTCTCGCGGAACATCTTCTTGCGATCCTTCGTTCCATTCACGCGCGCCCGAATGCGCAATTGAGCGATTCGGCCCGGCGGATGCTTGCTGCGTACGCCTGGCCCGGCAATGTGCGCGAACTCCGCAACGCTCTCGAGCGTGCACTGGTTTTCTCACGTCCTGCCGGCGGAGCTGCTGCTGCCGAGCGCGACATCCTCGAGCCTGAAAATTTTCCTGAAAATTTGCGCGCCGCCGCGTCTGGCGCTGCCAGCCCGCTCGCCGGGCTCCGGTCCCTCGAGGAAGTTGAACGCGAAGTCATCACCGCCACCCTCGAAGCAACGCGTTACCAGATCAGCCGCTGCGCTGAAGCCCTTGGCATCAGCCGCAAGACTCTTCTCGAGAAGCGCAAGAAATACGGTTTGAAGTGAAGCTCCGTCTGCTCATGCTCGGAAAAACTCGCCGCCCGGAAATGCGCGCCGTCTTCGATGACTATATAAAACGCATCAGCCGGTCATGCCCTATCGAAATTGCCGAAGTCCGTGATGCCCATGCCGCCCTTAAGAAACTCGATGCCGACCGAGCCGCGACCGTCGTCCTTCTGGACGCCGCCGGTAAGAACCTCGATTCTAACGTGCTTGCCCAATGGCTCGGCGAACTCCGCGATCGCGGCACTCGCGAGCTCGTCTTCCTTTGCGGCGATGCAGACGGTTTTCCGGAGGCGCTCCGGCAGCGCGCCCATCAGAAGCTTTCTCTCAGCGCCATGACATTTTCCCACGAGCTCGCCCGCGTGATGCTCGCCGAGCAACTCTACCGCGCCTTCGCCATTCTCTCCGGCAGCCCCTATCCGAAATAGCCCGCGTAGTGTAAAACCATATCCACCATGGCCATTCGAGTCACAGCAGACAAAGAGCAACCTTCTGCCACTATCGAAATCCCGCTGGAAAAGCCCTTGCCCGATTACGATCTCAACCAGCTTGAACACCCCACTCCGCGCAATGTGGATGCCATTCTTGTCTCTCAGGGTTTTCGCGACCTCGTCGACGACGCCCGTGGCATCCTTACCGAACTGCTAAGCGGTACGAGCCTCGAACTCGCCCAATTCACCGGCGCCATCTGCCCGGGCGATGACGAAACCTATCGCCCGGGCCTCTGGATCGTCCTCCGCGACAAAAATTCCGTCCAGGGCCGCGAGCTCTCGTCCGGTTCACGAACGCGTATCTCCGCGACCGCTGAAGAACTCGTGAAACGCCTGCAACTCGCCTAGACTTTCCTTGACCAACTTGACCTTTGCTATCGGACTCCGCAAACTCTAATCTTTTCGACGCGCTTTGAAAGAGTTCACCGAATCGCCAAACTATGTCGGAAGAAAAAGGGCTCCTCATCGTTTACACCGGGCCGGGCAAGGGCAAGACGACCTGCGCCCTGGGCACTGCCTTTCGCGCCGTAGGGCAGGGCTTGCGGGTGCTGATGGTGCAGTTCATCAAGGGTTCCTGGCATTACGGTGAGCTCGACGCCGCCAAAATGTTGGGCGATGACAAATTTGAAATTCGTCCCATGGGACGCGGCTTCGTGAAAATCGGCGGCGCCGAAACCGATCCCGCAGACATCAAGCTCGCGCAGGAATGCTGGCAAGCCGGGCACGACGCTATCTACGGCGGCAAGTACGACCTGGTCGTCCTCGACGAAATCAACTACACCATCAGCTACAAAATGCTTGATCCCGACGAAGTTGTGGAAGCGCTGAAGAATCGCCCCGAGCGCGTCCACGTCATCTGCACGGGCCGCAACGCCCATCCCAAGCTCGTCGAGCTCGCCGACCTCGTCACCGAGATGCGCGAGGTGAAACACCCCTATACCAAGGGTATACTGGCTCAGCGGGGAATCGACTATTAACACCGTGATTGAGCCTCCCGGCGCTCTCCTCCTGTGACGAACCGATAAGGTTCGCTGAAGGATCTCAAGCGCTGCGGCTTGGCATCAATTCAAGGTTTGAGGACTTTCGACTTTAAACATTCGGCTGTCAACTTCTTCCATGGCCTGGTTCAAGCGCGACAAAAAATCGATCGAACAAACTACGCCGCCCGAAGAGCGCCGTGTGCGCACCGAAGGCTTGTGGGTCAAGTGCGAGTCTTGCCGCACGATCGTCTTCCGCAAGGACCTCGAAGCGAATCTCTTTGTCTGCCCCAAGTGCCAGTTCCACTTCAAAATGAATTCCAAGCAGCGCCTGGAAATGCTCCTCGACGGCCGCTGGACCGAGCACGACGCCGGCATGACCTCCACCGACCCGCTCAAGTTCGTGGACACCAAGCCCTACGCCGCGCGCCTGCGGGAAGCCAAGAAAAAGCTCGGGATGAACGACGCCGTCATCACCGCCGAGGGTCAGCTCAACGGCCGGCCCGTCGTTATGTGCGCCATGGAATTTGGTTTCATCGGCGGCTCGATGGGCGCAGTGGTCGGCGAAAAAGTCACGCGCGGCATCGAGCTGGCCATCGAAACACGTCAGCCATTCATCGCCATTTCCTGTTCCGGCGGCGCGCGCATGATGGAGGGCACCATCAGCCTCATGCAGCTCGCCAAAGTTTCTGCGGCGCTCGCGAGGCTCGACGAAGAAAAGCTGCCCTATATCTCCGTGCTCACCGATCCCACCACCGGTGGCGTCACCGCCAGCTTCGCCATGCTTGGCGACCTCAACATCGGCGAACCCGGCGCGCTCATCGGTTTTGCCGGCCCGCGCGTCATCGAGCAGACCATCCGCCAGAAACTCCCCGAAGGATTTCAGCGCTCCGAATTCCTCCTCGAACACGGTTTCCTCGACGCCGTCGTCCACCGCAAGGAGCTCAAGTCCTTCATCGCCAGCTCCCTCGACTTGCTCTTGAGCTGAGATGAAATGAAATACGAGGCCTCGGTCCGCTATCTGCTCTCCCTTGGAAGGGAATTGGCCGCCCCAACGCAGGCCGCCGCCGCAAAGTTTGATCTCGAAAACATCACCGTTCTCGCCGAGCGACTCGGCCGCCCTGACCGCGCTTACCCCACCGCCCACATCGCTGGCACCAACGGCAAAGGCTCAACAGCTGCGTTCCTCGAATCCATCCTTCGCCACGCTGGCTTTCGAACTGGATTGAATACCTCTCCCCACCTTGAAAAAATCAACGAACGCATCCGCATTAATGGCGCGGAGATCAGCGACCAAGCTTTCACCGAAACCTTTACTTGCATCCACGTCTTGGTCGAAGAACTCCTCGCCGCAGGCAAACTTCGCGCCCATCCCACTTATTTCGAATGCGTAACCGCCATGGCTTTCGAATATTTTGCCCGCGAGCGGGTGGACTTCGCCGTCTTCGAAGTCGGCCTGGGCGGCCGTCTCGATGCCACCAATATCCTCGTACCGGTGGTCACCATCATCACTCGCATCGATTTTGACCACGAAAACTTTCTCGGCCATTCTTTGCGCGAAATCGCAATAGAAAAAGCCGGGATCCTGAAACCCGGAGTCCCGCTCGTCCTCGCCGGGCAACAGCCGGAAGCCCGCGAAGTGATTCTTGCTCGCGCGAAGGAGCTCGGCTGCCCTGCCATCGAGCCAGCGCAAATCTTTCGCATCGATCGAGAATCCATGCAAGACGGTAGCGTCCGCGCACGCGTCATTGAAACGGACTCAGAGACGATCTTCGAAATCGCTCCGAGCCTTCCCGGCCGTTTCCAGCTCCAGAATGCCCTGAACGCCGCCGCCGCCGCGCGGCTCCTCCAGAACCGCGGCTTTCAAATCCCCGATGATGCGGTCACGGGTGGAATCGCAAACACGATCTGGCCCGGCCGCCTCGAAAAATTGCACTCCAGCCCGGACGTTTACCTCGATGGCGCCCACAATCCCGGCGCCGCCCGCGAACTCGCCCATTTCCTCGAACAGAACTTCGGTGGCAGCAAAGTTTGGCTAATCTATGCCGCCCTTCGCGATAAAGCCGTCGACGAAGTAGCAGGCCTCCTCTTCCCGCACGCCGCGGAAATCATTTTCACATCGCCGCGCACCTCGCGCGCCGTTTCCGCCACGCAACTCGCGGAAATTGCCGGCCATCATGCCGTGCGTTTTTCCGTGATCCCCGATGCGGAGCGCGCGTTCGAACACGCTCTCGCAGAAGCCGCGCCCGAAGACTCCATTTTCGTCACCGGCTCTCTCCATCTGGTCGGCCAGCTCCGCCAGTATTGGAGGCAACGTGCTCAAGTCGCCACGCGCTGAAAAAAACCGTAGAATATCGCCCTCGGGTTTTATCGAGCATCGGCAGCGCCGGTCCTCAGCACGGCATTCTTTGTTCGGAGAATTGAGTATTGCAGGGGCGCCCGCCACGGCGGACTGCCC
>MNEA01000169.1:50011-53094 GCA_001917435.1 Acidobacteria bacterium 13_2_20CM_2_57_6 | reverse complement strand
GTTCATGCGCAGGTATTCCACCATCTGTCCATAATGATCATAGGCGTGGGCGACGCCGAATGTAGCCAAGCGCAGCCGCGTCGACTTGCCGTTCCCTGCGGTCTGCAACATGTTCTCCGCCGTCAATGTAGCCGCGGCTCTGTGACCCAGAGCAAAAGAATCCTTCAAGAACTTGATGATCTCGGTTTTGGTCTTCAAGGCTTCGGGACCGTTCCCGTCCTTTAAGCCTTCGGGCAGCTTATCGCCGGTAAGTGGGGACCATATGAAGTAGTTCGAAGTGGCGACGTGCTTGACCTGCACGGCAAAGGAGCGCACGCCCTTGTAGTTGCTCACTGGAATGTTGAGGTTCTCAGGAGAGAAGTTGAATTTATCTTCTGGCATAGCCTCTGCAACTTCGACCAATTGCTTTTCGATCCCGCTGATTTCGCGGTCCACGGCTGAGGCTATGGTTGGCGCTGATTGCTGTGACTCTTGCGCCTGAGAGCCGCTGGCGGCTGCGGCGCTCTTTGTACCTCGTCCCCAGACGGCCAAACAAAAGATGAGTGCCGCCAAGAGCGAGAAGATTGGTAGTCGTTTCATGCGAGTAATCCTCCTCAATCTGGCTTGAACCTAAAGAAATGGACTTTCAAGCACCTAGTTCCTAGTGTTCGGCGCGAACTATTCGTGTCTCAGTGCGACAACCGGGTCGACCTCGGTCGCGCGCCGCGCCGGAATGTAACAGGCGAATAGAGCAACAGCGATGAAAACTGCCGTGACGCCTGTGAACGTCAGCGGGTCGGTCGGCCTTACGCCGTAAAGCAAACCTGCCATTAAGTGGGAAAGGAGCAGCGCGCCGATAAATCCCACCGCCGCGCCCGTGACAGCAAGCCGCAGGCCTTGTCGGAGAACTGTGCTCAGGATATTTCGCCTTTGCGCTCCCAGTGCGAGGCGAATTCCGATTTCATGCGTACAAGCGCTCACCGTGTATGAAATCACTCCGTAGATTCCAAGCCCGGCGAGCAGCAGGGCCGTTAAAGCGAACAGCCCTACCATTTCCATCGAGAATCGTCTCTCCGCGAGAGACGCGGATACGGTTTCGCTGAGTGTCTGCGCCCCGGAAACGGGAAGGGTGGAATCGACGGATTGGATCTGCGAGCGCATTTCCTCCGCGATCGCAGCGGTATTCAGATGCCCACGGAGAAATACAGCCAAGCGTCTTTCGTTCGTCTGATAGATATCCAGGTAAGCTTGCGGCACGGCACCATACGCCAGCGAGGCTGTCCTGGCATTGGCGGTCACGCCGATAACGGTGATCCAGGGGGAATCCGCACGATTTTGCTTGAAGCGCTTGCCCAAGGGATTTTGGTTAGGCCAGTAGGTTTGCGCGAACTCTTCATTGATCGCAGCCACTTGCGGAGATTTGTCGTTGTCCGAGTCGTCGAACAAGCGGCCGCGCAACAGCGGGATTCCCATCAGGTGAAAATAATCTGGCGTGACGCTGGAGCGTTCGACAACACAAGGCTGGTCACTTTGAGCGTCGCGCCCCTCGAAAGTCACAGGGAACTGGCCTTCGGAGATGCGCTTTAAATCCTGCAGGCTCTGGTCCAAGGGAATGGCCGCAGTATCACCGTGGGCAACCTCTTCGACACCCGGCAGAGTCCTGGCGCGACGGAGCACTTCGCGCAAGAATGGCGCCTCTTGTTCAGCAGTTCGGTACAGGTCGGCTTTGGGGTCATTGGGAGCGGGCAGCCTGGTGCGGACCACCGCCACGTTCTGCGGATTAAATCCTAGCGGCACACGCACCAAGTCCCAGAAACTGCGCAGCAGAAGAGTCGCCGCAATCATCAGCACCAGAGAGAGCGCAAACTCCGTTACCACGAGCGCGCGCCGAGTTCGCGCCTGCTTCCCCGAGCCCGTCGAGCCCCGCGTGGCTTCCTTGAGCGCATCCGTCAAATTCAAGTGGCAGGCGTGCAAAGCGGGAGCCAGACCGAAAACCGTCCCGGCGACCAGAGATGCGCCAAGAGCGAAGAGCAAAACGCTCCAGCTAATGGATATATCGTTCAGCCGCGGGAGATTCTCTGGCAGAAGCCGCAGCAGTGATCCTTTTAAGCAAAAGAGAATCGCCAAACCGGCGACTCCGCCGAGCAGCGATAGGAGCATGCTCTCGGTCAACAACTGCCGCATCAGACGCACTCGGCCTGCCCCCAGTGCCTGCCGAACCGCCACTTCGCGTCCTCTCGTGCTGGCGCGCGCGAGTAGAAGATTCGCAACGTTGACGCACCCGATCAGCAACACCAATCCTACGGCGCCTAGCAGCAGAATCAGCGACTGGCGGACATTGCCGACCACGCGCTCCTTGAGCGGCAGCAATCGCATCTTCCATGCGCTTTGCACTGGATAATCGGCGGGAAATTGTTTTTGCAAGGATGCCACAAGCGCGTCCACCCGGCTTTGCGCAGCTTCAATCGTTACTCCGGGTTTGAGCCGTGCGATGGCGGTTGGAAGATTCCGCCTGCCGCGAGGCGGATGATCCGACATAGGCATACCGTAGAAACTGGTTGCCGCCCAGATTTCGATATTGCGTTCTTCTGCGATTCGACCGGGAGCGTCAAAACCCGGTGGCATGACGCCGACGACGCGATACAAATCGGTGTCCATCCGCACACTCTTGTCCAAAATATGCGGGTCGGCGCCGAAAGAGCGTTTCCACAGGCCGTCGCTGATAAGAACCTCCGGAATGAGCCCAGGGCTGTGATCGTTGGGATCGAAGATGCGGCCCAGCTGTGGCTTCACGTCGAGCATCGCAAAATAATTCGGGGCGACAAGGAGCAAGCGGACACGCGCCGGCCGAGACGAGCCGGTGAGATTATTTTCATCAAACCACGTTGGGGAAACGTATTGGAAAATGCCGGAGTGTTGGAGATCTTGCCATTCGGGCTCAGACATTCCTGAGTCGTGCGCGCCCACGCCGGGAAGATCATCCTGGATGCTTACAAGTTGCTCTGGCTCAGGATAGGGCAGAGGGCGCAGCAGCGTAGCGTCCACCACGCTGAAAATTGCGGTGGTGGCGCCGATGCCCAAAGCAATGGTCAGGATTTTTTTTT
>MNEA01000169.1:0-49944 GCA_001917435.1 Acidobacteria bacterium 13_2_20CM_2_57_6 | reverse complement strand
CAGGCGCATCTCCTCTTCGAGATCCGCATCAAACTGCCGCCGATGAATCAGCATCCTAAGCCGCCTTGCAAGTTCGCGCAGCCAGTCCATCACGCAGCTCCTTTTCACACCGCCTCGATCACACGCGTGATAGCGCCAACCACGCGCTCAAACTGCGACATTTCCACGTCCAGTTGTTTCCGTCCGGTAGCAGTTAGTTGGTAGTAGCGAGCGCGACGGTTCCCGGCGGTCGTGCCCCACTTCGCAGTCACCCAGCCTTTGATTAGCATCCGTTGCAGCGCAGGGTAGAGGGAGCCTTCTTCGACCTGGAGAACGTCATTTGAGGTCCGCTGAATGGAATTGGCGATCTCATAGCCATGCATTTCGCCCGAGCGCGCCAGGGTTCTCAAAATCAGCAGATAGAGCGTTCCCGGAGGGATTTCGTCTCGATGCAAAGCATCACCCCTGACATAGTTAGACTATGGCAGCGTTGAATGGTTAGCAATCCCTGTCAAGAGGCTGCTGCGACGCCCGTTGAGGCATTTATGAGATCGGCTCTAGAGGGTTCGAAAGAAGAAGTGCCAGGTGATGTCGACGGCGCCATGGACCAGGGCGGACGCGAAGATCGAGCCGGTCTTGCGCCAGGTCCAGCCGTAGAAGAAGCCGGCGATAGAAGCCAGGATGACGTAGCGCCAATTGGGAAAGCCCATGTTGGTGATGTGCGAAAGGCCAAAAACAATTGAAGCGATCCACCAACCGGTGAGATCGCTCTTGGTGGCCCGCGCGAGGATATTTTGAAGCAAGCCGCGGAAGAGAAACTCTTCCGGCCAGGCGGTGAAAAACAAAATGCCGAGTGACACTAGCGGAAGCGATTTCAACTGCGACCACTGCGGATCGAATTCAATGAAGTGGATGGCATGGCCCAGTGGAATGGCGATACAAGCGAAAGCAAGAAAGCTGGCGAGGATAAAAAAACTCCAATGGTGGCCCCAGCCGATGGAATAGCCGGTTCCGTTGACGCGGCGGACCAGCACAAATGTTGCGAGCGCGACGTTCACGCACATCATCACCGTGAAAACATACGCGAGGCGGCCGCCGGGAAAGGGCCAAAGCCAGTGCGACAACGACCATCCCCAGGGATTCGGCAACGGTTTTACCGCGAGCCATATTCCAGCGATGGTGAGAAAGTCCTGCCAAGCGCCGGGTGGCTGACGTTCAGCAGTGGCAGCGAGCAGTAGCGGAATGAAAACGAGGCCTGCGACAGCGAGGGAACGCGTGAACGCGAACGTATTTGTCCCCAGCGCGTAGATCAAGTAGAAGAGGAACACTGCGGTGCCGAGCAAGTAGCCGCTGCCGGCGCCGAAGCGCGAGGCGAGGCGATCCTCGACGCCGCGCGCGGCAAAAAGCAAGGTCACGAGAAAGAAAAACGCGAAGGCGGTGAGCGTGGCAGCGAACTGGCGGCCGCCGTAGCCCTGCCAGGCGGAGTACAGCGCCCCCGTTAGAGTCAACACGGCCCAGAGACCGAGCATGGAGAGCAGGCCGAGTTGGCGGGTTGCAGGCAAGCGAGAATTGTAACTGAAAGAGATGGCAGACCAAATTAGGCCATCGGGGGATTGCCGATGCCATTTCCACGAAGCAATGGAAGAAAAGGATGAGACGCTATTCGTACCGTAAGGTTTGTATCGGATCTACGCGGGTCGCCCGCCGTGCGGGCAAGTAACAGGCCACCAGCGCCACCGCAAACAGCAGAACGGTGACGCCTGCAAACGTTGGGAGGTCCGTCGGGGTTACGCCGAAGAGGAGGCTGGCCATCAATCGGGTAAGGGCGAAAGCCGTCGCAAGTCCGGCAACAATTCCAATTGCCACCATACCAGCCCCTTGTTTCATTACCAGCCCAAGGACGTCCCCGCCTTGCGCGCCAAGCACCATGCGCAAACCAAATTCCTTGGTGCGCCGCGCAACGGAGTACGACACCACTCCGTAGATGCCGACGGTGGCGATCGCAAACGCGACGATGGAGAACAACGACAGCAGCAGCGTCAGGAACCGAGGCCGCGCTTGCGCGCGAGTCAGCACGTCCTCCATCAACCTGACATCTGCCAAGGGCAGAGAGGGGTCAATGGCATTCAATTGCTCGTGCACGACACCTGCCAATGAGCGCGGGTCGCCCGCTTGCGCGCGCATGGCCACATACATGTCCGAATTGCCCGCGCCCGCCGGTTGCCGGTAGGGCAGATACAGTTCGGTTCCCGCAGGCCGATCAAGCCCGGCATTCTTCACATCCTCTACGACGCCTACGATCGTGCTCCAGTTCTTGCTCCCGCCGGGCCGGAGGCGTCTGCCGATAGGATTCTGGCGGGGCCAGAACGTCGTTGCCATGGTCTTGTTGATAATGACGGCGTCAGGCGCGCCTTGAACGTCACGCGCGTCGAACCAACGGCCGTCCATGAGCCGAATACCCATTGTCGCGAAGTAGTCTTTGCTGACCGCCTGGTAAAAATCCACATTTTGGATAGGACCATCCTGGGTTTGGACAAATCCCTCGATATCCGTGTCATTCATGTTGGGCGGGCGCAGCGGTGCCAATCCGGAAACCAGCGCGGCGGATTGCACGCCCGGGAGACTCGTCAAGCGCTCCTCGAGCCTGGTCCAGAAATCAGTAATCTTCGCGTTGTCTGTGTAGGTTCCGCTCGGAAGCGAAACGCGCATGGTGATAACGTTCTCAGCTTGCAGGCCGGTGTGGACCTCCTGCAGCTTCCAGAAAGCGCGCAGCATCAACCCGCAGCCGATCAACAGGACGAGAGCCATCGCCAGTTCGCCGGCTAGCAGGACGCGCCGGAAGATTTGCGCTCCGGCCGCAGCAGTCGTGCTCCCCGCCGTGTCCTTCAGAGATTCGGAGATTCCGCTCAGGAGCAAGGGTGCGAGAGGCGCGAGTCCAAAAAGCACTCCAGTAATCAAGCTCGTCCCCAGAGTGAAGAGGAGCACGCGCCAGTCCATCGAAATTTCGTCAGCGCGGGGAATCCCGCCCGCATTCGTGAGCTGGACCAATCGCACTCCTCCAAAGGAGAGAGCCATGCCGAGAAGAGCGCCGCAGAAAGCCAGGAGAACTCCCTCGGTCACAAACTGCCGCGCGAGCCGCACGAGTCCGGCGCCCAGCGCACCACGAATCGCAATTTCCCGCCGGCGGGCCTCGGCGCGAGCCAACAGCAGGTTTGCCACGTTCACGCTGGCGATCAGGAGCACAAATACGACAGCACCGAGCAGCATCAGGAGCGCCGGCCGAACGCTCGAAACGACTTCCGCCTGAAGAGGAAAGCTGACGATCGTGTGCGTTTTGGGGTGGAAGCTGTGCGTCTTTGGCACTCGTTTCTCGCCATAGCTCTGGACAAGCGAAGCCAGCTCTCCCTGAGCTTGCCCCGCCGTAACGCCTGGCAGCAAACGGCCCAGCAAGTAATAATTGTGGCCGCCGCGGTTGCCAGGATTCGCGGGATCCAATCGTAAAGCAGCCCAAATCTGGGCCGGCTCCTGCTCACCCGGTGGAAACTGAAAGCCCTTCGGCATGACGCCAATGATGATGCACTTCAGGCCGTCGAGGTACGTCTCACGACCGACGATGTGTGGATCACCTGCAAAGGCGCTTTGCCAGGTGCCATAGGAAAGGTCCGCCACAACCTGCGCTCCAGGTACATCGTCGGATTGCGAAATCAGCCGTCCGGCAATCGGCGACACGGCAAGAGTTTCCAGCAATCCGCCGCTCACGTATGCCGCAGTGATGCGCACCGGTTGCGTTTTTCCGGCGAGATTCGCGCCGCCGGTAATCCACGCGTCGAGTGAAGCCCAGGAATGTGTATCGCGGCGCAAATCCAGAAATTCAGGTCCGGAAGTCCAAAATCGGTGCAAACCGCCATTCGGAAACGTGGGAAACTCAGTGTACACGCGAATGAGCTGCTCCGGATGCGAGTAAGGGAGCGGGTGAAGGAGGACAGCGTTGACCACCGTGAATATCCCAGTGGTGGCTCCAATCCCAAGCATCAGGCAGAGCACGGCCGCAGTCGTAAAACCCGGATTCTTGCGCATCATGCGGACGGCAAACTGGAAGTCTTGCCAGAGAGTTTCCATGGAACACCTTTATCCGTTGAGAGGTACGTTCGAAACCTGCTGCATGTTCCCGACAACTGAGAAGAATCGGCGCTCCGGACGAAGCCGTAGTCCGAGCGAGTCGTCCGGCTTTTTTTGCGAAAACCCTGTCGTATCGTCGATGGCGGCCGCAGTGAAGTCAAGAACAAATGACACGTCCTGCGTTTGTACTTTGCGGAGGGGTTTCCCACCGTCTATCATTCGCATCATGCCTGACCGCGAATTCGCCTTCCGAGTGCGAGCACTGTTTGACACATCACAGCAAACATGAAACGCCTGGCTTACATTGACTGGATGCGCGGGCTGGCGTGCGTGCTGATGTTTCAGACCCATTGCTACGACTCGTGGATGAGCCCGGAGGCCAAGAAATCGTCGTCGCTGATTGGGTGGTCGCGGCTCGGTGGAACGTTGCCGGCGCCGCTGTTTATTTTCCTGGCTGGCGTATCGTTTGCGCTGGTGACGGAGAAATTGCGCGAAAAGGGAATCGCGCGAAACGCGATCGCCAAGCAAACGATTCTGCGCGGGGCGGAGATTTTTGGCATGGGGTTGCTGTTTCGCGTGCAGGAATTTGCGTTGGGATATCCGTGGTCGCCGTGGACGGATTTGCTGCGCGTGGACGTTTTGAACATTCTCGGGCTCTCCATGGTGCTCATGGGAGTGCTGTGCTGGGCTACAGGAGAAGGCGTTGGCGCAGCGGCGAGAATTCGGACTCTTGTGGCAGGGATTTTTGCGGCGGTGCTTGTGGCCATGGCCACGCCGCCGCTTTGGACGACGTACAGGCCGAGGTTTCTGCCCTGGCCTATCGAATCCTACATCAACGGTGTCCATATCTTTAAGGAGCCGCAGCCGTGGCTCTTCCCGCTGTTTCCGTGGTCGGCATTCGCGTTTGCTGGACTTGCGGCGAGATTTTTCCTGTTTTCGGACTTGGCGCGGCGAAGGGAAGGGCTGGCGTTCGCAGCGCTCGGCGGCGCTGGGATCGCCGCCTGCTACTTGTCGGTCTTGCTCGATTCCTCGCGAGTGCGGCTGTACGCCGTTTACGACTACTGGCACAGCAATCCGGATTTTTTGCTGATGCGCTGCGGCATTTTGCTGATCATTCTCTTCCTAGTTTATGCGTGGTGCCGGTGGGGATTGGCGCAGAAGGGATTCAGCCCGGTCATCCAGCTCGGAAATACTTCGCTGCTGGTGTATTGGGTGCACATCGAATTCGTTTACGGAAGATTTTCCATTTTGCCAAAGGGGCAGTGCAGCGCGCTTAAGGCCACCGCCGGACTGATTACGATTTTCCTGGCAATGCTGGGGCTTTCCCTGGCGCGCACAACGTGGAAAAAGTGGCGGGTCAGGGCTTTACAGAAGAATCCGGCAGCAACTGCTGCGCCCGCGGGATCTTGATGATGACCTCGCCGGGCTTGGCGAGGCCCAGCTCGTCGCGGGCAATTTTTTCGATTTTGCGGGGATCGGTCTTTAACTCTCTTACTTCCTGCTCGAGCTGCAGGTTTTCCTTGTTCAGCTGGTCCAGATCCGTGGTTACCTTCTTGATTTCGAGTTGCTTGCGGCGCATGGCAAGAAAACCGTGAGTGCCAAAAATATCGTGCACCAGGAGGACAAGCACGAGCAGGGCAAGGAGCGCGCGTCCGTGCTGGCGCAGGAATGGCGGGAATTTCTCCGCGGTGTTCGTCTTCTTCAGTTTTGCAGAACCCATTGTGATGCGTCTCGCGTCAATTTTGCGGAAGCGGCGGCGCTTTCGGCTTCGACGTACAGGCGAAGCAGCGGCTCCGTGCCGGAAAGACGCAGCAGCATCCACGAACCGTCTTCGAAAACAAATTTTGCGCCATCGGTGCGGTCGATGGATACGACTTTCCGTCCGGCAAGTGTCGAAGCGTCAACAGCGACACGCTTGACGGCGTTTGCCTTTTGTTCGTCGGAAAGATGAAGATTTTCGCGCACGGGCCAAAATTCGCGGCCGAGTTTTTTGTACATGTTGCGAACTTGTTCACCGATGGAGGCGCCACGCGCGGCAATCATTTCCGCCACGAGCAGGCAGGCGAGAATGCCGTCTTTTTCCGGGATGTGGCCGCGAATGGTGAGTCCGGCGCTTTCTTCACCGCCCAGAGCGATTTTGTCTTCGCGAATAAGTTGGCCGATGTATTTGAAGCCCACAGGCGTCTGATAAATAGTCTGACCGCGCGACTTGGCGACCGCGTCGATCATTTGGGTGGTTGCGACGCTGCGCGCTGCAGGCATTTTCCATTTGCGCGTTTCGGCAAGATAGTCGTAGACCAGCGCAAGGATTAAGTTGGGCTGGATCCATGCGCCATCGCAGTCGACGATGCCAAAGCGGTCCGCGTCGCCATCGGTGGCCAGGCCCGCGGTGGCCTTCGAATCCACGACGCCTTTGCGAAGAGGCGCGAGATTTTCTTCGGAAACGTCGGGGCCGGTGCCGTCGAACAAGCAATCCCGTTCGGTGCGCATGGCTTGCACGTTGACGCCGTGATCGGAGAGAGTGCGGTCGAGATAGCCGGCGCCGCACCCGTGGAGCGCGTCCACGACCAAGGATGGCTTGGCCTTGCGCAGCGTGTCGAACTGAACGAGCTCTTCGAGACGCTTCAAATAGTTTTCGCGCAGATTGACTTTTTCGCCATGCGCCGAGTTTTCTGCACCGTGAGGAAGAGGCGGAACACCACCATTCGCGGCAAGCTTTGCGGCCCGCGCTTCGATATCCTTGGTGACTTCCGGCAGGGCAGGGCCGGCGTCGGCCGAGGAAAATTTCAGGCCGTGGTACTGCGCGGGATTGTGGCTGGCAGTGAAGTTGATGGCCCCATCGAGCTTGCGACGCATAATTTCGAAGGCCACGGCCGGCGTGGGCGTGAACGTCTCGCAAAGCAGCGTGCGAATGCCGTGATGTTGCAGGATGTCCACGGCGAGCTGCGAGAATTCTTCGGAGTAGAAGCGCGTGTCGTAGCCCACCAGGATGGCGGGGTCTTTCGCCTTGGCTTTCGCATGTTCGGCAATGGCGGTGACCGCCAGGCGAACATTGGCGAAGGTGAAATCGTCGGCGATGAGGCCGCGCCATCCGGAAGTGCCGAACTTGATGGGCGAGGTCGCCATGAGGCGGTATTCTAGACTGGAGAGGGTGGAAAGTCGAAAGTTGAAAAATAACGGCGTGGCGGGGGAAGAATGCTGAAGAAGGGCGAGGGAAGCAGAATCGTACTGGTAACTTGCGCAACGCCGGCAGAGGCAAAGCGAATCGCGCGCACCGTGGTTGGCAAGAGGCTTGCCGCGTGCGTGAACATGATTTTGAGCCCCGTAGATTCGGTCTATACGTGGAAGGGAAAGCTTGAACGAGCGCGGGAATATCTACTGTTGATGAAGACGACGTCGAAACGTCTCGCTGAATTGGAAAATGAAGTAAAACGTCTTCACAGTTACGACGTGCCCGAATTTATCGCCGTGCCGATCACGGAGGGGTCGAAAGAATATCTTTCGTGGGTGGAGGAAAGCGTCACGAGGGCGCGCAAGAATCGCAAGTAGCTCGCTACGCCTGCGCCGAGTCCGGTTCCAGTTACACGTCGAGGAGTTCAGAATCGTATTTTGCGAATACCGCACGCAATGCGGCTGGGGTGCGCTCTTTCATCCCGTGGATTTCCTGAATCAGCCGGTAGATGTTGACGGTCATGACCAACAGATAGCGAGTCGGAGCCGGACCAGGATTCCAGTAAGTGTGAGGCGTTCCGCGCGGCACAAACACGGCCGAACCCGCGCGGGCTTCGACTTCCTCCGTGCCAACCCGTACGCGCAGGAGGCCTTCCAGCACGTACCACGCTTCATCGTCACTGCGATGAAGATGCGGCGGGGCGATCAGACGCGGCGGACCTGGGGGACCACCCGGGTCGCGCCATTCGGCGATCACAAAAGCATCGTTGATCGAACCGAGGACTTGCCCGTTGAGCGGAGCAGCGATTCTAGGCGAACTCATGGACGTGTCAGCTTAAACAGAATTGACTGCGGCTAAACGTAGAGCAGGGCCTGGTCGAGGTCGGCGACAATGTCTTCGACGTCCTCGATGCCCACAGAGAGGCGCACCAAGCCTTCGGTGATGCCGACGCGGTCCTGCATTTCCTTGGGCATGGAAGCGTGGGTCATCATGGCTGGAAGAGAAATCAAAGTTTCGACGCCGCCGAGACTCTCGGCGAGCGAGCAAAGTTTCACGTGATTGAGGAATCGTCGCGCGGCATCCAGCGAACCAACATCAAAAGAGAGCATGGCGCCCGGGCCCTTCTGCTGGCGACGGGCTACATCGTGCTGCGGATGAGACGGCAGACCGGGGTAGAAAACCTTCTTAACTTTTGGATGGGCGTCGAGATGGCGGGCCACGGTAATGCCGTTGGCGTTGTGCTGGAGCATGCGCACGGCAAGGGTCTTGATGCCGCGCGAAACCAGAAAGCAATCCATGGGAGAGAGGCCCGTGCCTGCGGAACGTTGAATGAAATATATTTTTTCCGCATCCTCAGGACGTGTGAGAATGACTGCTCCCCCCGTGGAATCACTGTGTCCGTTCAAATACTTCGTCATGGAATGAACCACGATGTGCGCGCCTAGCTCGATGGGACGCTGCAAATAAGGACTAAGAAACGTGTTGTCCACTACTACGGAGAGATTGCGCTCGCCGGCCAGCTTGGAAATCGCTGAAATATCAGTGACGCTGAGCGTGGGGTTGGCCGGCGTCTCGATGTAAATCATTTTCGTGTTGGGGCGCAACGCAGTGCGCACATAGTCCGGCACGGACGTGTCCACGAAACTGAATTCCAGGCCAAAATGAACCAGAAGTTGCGTTGAGAGGCGGAAAACGCCGCCGTAAACCGCTTCGGAAAGAACCACGTGATCGCCGGGGCGCAGAAGCCGGAAGACTGCGTCGATTCCCGCCATGCCGGAAGAGAAAACGTAGGCGCTGTGCCCGCCTTCCAGCTTGGCAACGGTGCGTTCCAGGGCTTTGCGGTTGGGATGATTCGTTCGCGCGTAATCGTAGCCCTTGTTCTTGCCCAGCTCTTCATTGATGTACGTGGAAGTCTGATAGATGGGCGCGACGATGGCCCCAGTGGCGGGATCGGGTTCCTGCCCGATGTGAATGGCGTTGGTGGCAAAACCCATTGTGCTCTCCTTGCGATTCCTGTTCTGATCGAGATGCAGTCAGTGTGACACGTGGCGCTGACTGTTCGGGGTGAATTTCAAATTGGCCGCGCCCTCATCTTGCCTGCCGAGCAGTTTCTAGAGAACTTACAGGAGCCATATTGATGAGTCAAATGGCGGTTGCCCGGGGTTTCCACGGCGGAGCAACGCTAGAGCAGCACGACGGGCGCGAGCGGCATCCAATCTCAACGTGCCGAGGCTTGACCTGGCCTGCTGTTCCGTAGACCATGGAGTTCACCGAATTTATGCGATTCCCAAGAAGGTTTTTTGCGTGCGTTTGCATGGCGGCCTGCGCGGTGATTGCTGCCGAGGTAGCGGCCCAGGATCCGGCTGCGCCCGCCTCGAAACCGAAGACTCCGCCTCCGGCAAGCGAAGCGCAAACGCGGATCACCATTGAAGTAACCGGCGGCGAGAAGAGCATTCCCGTTGAGAACGCTAGCGTGTACGTGAAATTTATTGAAGAACGCTCGCTGAGGAAGGACAAGAAGCTGGAAATGAATGTAAAAACCAGCCGCGACGGGATCGCCCACGTTCCTAACGCGCCGATGGGTAGAGTCCTGGTCCAGGTTGTCGCCGAAGGATGGAAAACATATGGGCGCTGGCTGGACATCACCGACCCGAAACAAACGATTAAGGTGCATCTCGAACGGCCGCCGAAGTGGTACTAAAGTGAGACCAGCGGCCGGTCATTGAGAATGAACGACTTAGGAAAAATACAAGAATACTTTGGTCCTCGATTCATCGCTTGAAACCTTCCGTTTGGTAAATATTTTCTCGTGTCGCTAAATTTTTGGCGGAAGCAGTGAATTAAAAAATAAAATTGCACACAAATGGTGCAAAGAGCAGAAGATTGTTGAAGGGCGGGAAGTTAGCGATGCGCGAAGAGGGGATTTCCACAACCTTATCAACATTCATGTTGAAATCTTAACGCAGTAGAAATATTTTACGTCCACTTCGGCATGCGTCTTGCCTTGCCGCAACGAATGTAAATGTAATTTTGACCGCTGCGAAATCAGAATGGTACAGTACGAATCTGGCTACGCTCGATGACGGAAACCTACGACGGACCATTTTCCCTCCTCCAAATGTTCTGGGGCAGCATCGCGGCCCGGCCGCTGCGCAGTTTTCTGAGCGTGATTGCCATTGCCGTCCAGGTGATTCTCGTTTTGCTGATCGTCGGTCTCACATCAGGAGTCGTTTCCGAATGGGGAAAACGCGTCGAAGGTGTCGGCGCGGATATCCTGGTGCAGCCGCCGAACTCTTCGATTTTTTTCGCATTCGTCAGCGTCGGAATGCAGGAATCGCTGGGTGAAAAAATTGCCGCGTTGAGCGGCGTGGACGAAGTCGCGCCAACGGTCATCCTCACGGAACCAAAGCACTTAGTGATGGTCTACGGGATCGATTACAAGCGCTTCAATGCATTGAGCAAAGGCTTCCTGTTCCGCGACGGGCGGCCGTTCGAGGGGCCGGATGAAGTCATAGCCGACGACATCATCGCGCAAACGCGTCACTTAAAGGTGGGAAGCCAGATAGCACTCTTAAATCATCCGTTTACGGTCTGTGGGATCGTCGCTCACGGAAAAGGCGCGCGATACTTTATTCCCATCCGGACCGCTCAAGAGATTGCCGGCGCGGAGAAGCGCGTTTCCATGTTTTACGTGAGAAGCAAAGGTGATACGGAAGCAACGCGCGCGCAAATTCTTAAGCTGATGCCGGAGAACAGCGTCCGATCGTTATCGGAATACGTGACACTGATGACTTCGTCGAACTTGCCGCAATTGCGTCCCTTCACGCGCACGATGGTGGCGCTGGGAATCGTGGTGAGCTTCTTGGTGGTCCTGCTAAATATGCACACTATGGTGATGGAGCGCACACGGGAGATCGGCATCCTGAAAGCGCTGGGTTTTTCCAAGCTGGACGTGGTCCAGATGTTACTAGGTGAGACTCTCATCCTCACGCTGATGGGAACCGGTTTGGGGATTGCGACTACTTTCCTAACGCAGGCGATTTTGAAACAAACGAACCCTGGCCTGACGATCCTCATCTCTCCCGCGTGGATTTTTTCCGCGGTCGCGCTCGCTATCGTGGGAGCTGCGACGGGTGCAGTCTACCCCGCGCTGCGCGCCGCCAGCTACGATCCTGTCGTCGCCCTTGCCTACGAATAGCGGCAATCTCGCCGTCAAACGCTTCCAAGCTCCCCGGTTGCAAGCCGGTTGGCGAAGCAAGCTGATCAACATATTCGCTTGTGGCCTCCGATATGGCTATTATGGGGGCGCACATTTCTACTTTTGGAGCCCTCATAATGAAAATGGATCTGCCTCGCCCTGTACGAGTCAGCCTTGCCACCGTTCTCGCTTTGTTTGCCTTGGTACGCGTGAACTATGGCCGCTATCCCCAGGACGACAAATCGGCCGGCCAGACAGAGAAGCGTCCCTGGATGAATACGAGCCTTTCGCCTGACGAGCGCGCGGATCTTGTCGTCAAGGAAATGACTCTGGATGAAAAAATTGATCTCCTGCATGGCAACGGCATGCCCGGATGGGGCAAGCCTCGGCCCACCGCTTATCTGGGCAACGGCGGCGCCGGTTTTGTGCTTGGAGTACCCCGGCTCGGTATTCCCATTATTCAAATGAGCGACGCCGCTTATGGCGTGCGAAGCAGCGCCGAAAACGGCCGCTACTCCACGGCTCTGCCTTCGAACTTGGGTTCCGCCGCGAGTTGGGATCCGGTTGCCGCCTGCGAATACGGCACGCTCGTCGGCCGGGAATTGCGCGCGCAAGGTTACAACATGACTCTCGGCGGCGGCGTAAACCTCACTCGTGAACCACGCAACGGCAGGACCTTCGAATACATGGGCGAAGATCCCATCCTGGCAGGCACTCTCGTGGGGAACCGCGTGAAGTGCGAGCAGGCCCAACAGGTCATCGGGGATATAAAGCATTACGCCGTAAACGATCAAGAAAGCGGACGGAATGAGGTGAGCGCTGTCATCAGCAGGCGGGCCATGCGGGAAACGGATTTGCTGGCGTTCCAGATCGGCATTGAAATCGCCAAACCAGGCGCGGTCATGTGCTCCTACAACGCCGTCAACGGCGAGTTTGCTTGCGAAAATAAATACCTGCTCACCGACGTTCTTAAGAAGGAATGGAACTTCAAAGGCTTCGTTGTCTCCGATTGGGCCGGCACCCACAGCACGGTCAAAGCATCCGCGGCTGGTCTCGACCATGAAGAGCCCTTCGACCATTTTTACGGCGCACAGTTTAAGGAGGCCGTCCAATCCGGCAAAATCCCTCTTGCGGAACTCGACGACCACGTGCACCGGATTCTACGGTCGGAGTTCGCCGCCGGCATCGTTGACAATCCAGTAAAAAAGAGCGTTGTCGATGCCGAAGCTGGTCTGGAAACCTCCCGTAAAATTGCAGAGCAGAGCATCGTTCTGCTCAAGAACGGCCCCGGTGTCCTTCCGCTTGATCCGGCGAAGATTCATTCCATTGCCGTCATTGGCCCGCACGCCGACACCAGCATGATTTCCGGAGGCGGCTCCGCCCAAGTGGACCCACCCGGCCGTCCCGCTCCGCGATGGCTGGAACACGTTTGGTTTCCTACATCGCCTTCGAAAGCTGTGACCACGGCCGCTCCCGGCGCCGACGTCCAATTCGATTCCGGAACCAACCGGGAATCCGCCGTCGCCCTGGCTAAGAAATCGGAGGTCGCTATCGTCTTCGTGTATCAATGGACCAGCGAAGGGATGGACTTGCCTAATCTCTCGCTGCCTGAAAATCAGGACGTGCTTATCGAACAAGTGGCCGCGGCCAATCCCAAGACCATCGTCGTCCTTGAGACCGGTACTGCGGTCACCATGCCTTGGCTCGACAAAGTCGCTGGCGTCGTGGAAGCCTGGTACGCCGGCAGCAAAGGACATGAGGCGGTTGCGAACATTCTATTTGGCCGCGTAAATCCAACTGCGAAACTGCCTATGACTTTCCCGCGCAGCGAAGCGGACCTTCCTCATCCTAATCTGGTCACGCCGCCACCTGGAGTTGGCGACCACGGCCCCGAAGGGAACGAACGCGGCGCCAAACCGGCGTTTGAAGTCCATTACGATGAAGGACTCAAAGTTGGATACAAATGGTATGACGCGGAAAATAAGAAGCCGCTCTTTCCCTTTGGTTACGGACTTTCTTACACCACTTATGCCTACTCAGATTTGAAATTGAAGCCTGGCAAGGAAACCACGGTGACATTCACAGTGAAAAACACCGGCAGCCGTTCCGGCGCGGAAATCGCCCAAGTCTACGCCGCCTTCCCGCCCAATGCCGACGAACCGCCAAAGCGTCTGGTGGCCTGGAGCAAAGTTCGCCTGAACCCTGGCGAAAGCAAGCAAGTCAGCCTGACCATCGATCCTCAATTCCTGAACGTGTACGATGAAAACGCCAGCGCATGGAAGCTCGTGCCGGGGAGCTATACCTTCCTGGTTGGGGCGTCGTCGCAGGATCTGCCCTTGCAGCAAAAGGTCACTCTGCAATAACCCGAGCTCTTGGAAAATGGTAATGGCTCCTTCTCCGGACAAACACTATCGAGCCCGGATTCTTGAGCGCCGGGATCTTTCTCCCGATCTGTGGACCGTTCGAATCGATCCCGGGGGACCTTTCGAATTCCGTGCCGGGCAGTACGCGACGCTGGGAGTCGAGCACGAGGGAAGACGGATCGAAAGAGCGTACTCCATCGTTTCCTCGCCGTATGAGGACGCACTCGAGTTTTTCGTGGAACTGGTTCCGCATGGAAATCTTACGCCCGATCTTTTTAGACTGAATACTGGCGACACGCTGCTCTGCAGAAAAATAGCCAAGGGGCGCTTCACGCTCGATTTGCGCAGCGGCAGGACCAAGCATCTGCTGGTTTCTACCGTGACAGGCATCGCCCCTTTTGTGAGTTACGTTCGAACGCTCTACCGCGATTGGAAGAGTGGCGATAGCCCCATGCCAGGTGACCATAAGCTTTACAGTCTGCAGGGTGCGAGCCGTTCCTGGGAATTTGGCTATCGCGAAGAATTGGAGCGCTATTCGAGCGACACGCCGTGGTTCAAGTATGTCCCCACGGTGAGCCGCCCATGGGAGGATCTGGACTGGAAGGGCGAGACGGGGCGCGTGGATGACCTGTTACGAAAATATGCCTACGAGTGGAGGCTGCGGCCGGAGGAGACGACGGCTTATCTGTGCGGGCATCCCGTGATGGTCGAGAATGCACGCGGTATCCTGGAGCGAGCCGGCTGGAAAAAGGACGCGGTGTTTGAAGAGATTTATTTTCAAGAAGCAAAGAGCGGGTCGGCCGGGGCGGGCTGACGTTGCAGAATTCGACTGATCTTCGCAAAAATCGAGAAGAATTTTTGCGATTCAACTCCACCTTGGCAATTTGACAAAAGGCTGCTTTCGCGCGGCGAGTCTTAGGCCGTTGGACCGTGCTCTTCAAGCTGGGTAGTGACGTCCTCGATAGTCGAGAGCGGGCACAGAACGTGAACCTTCTGGTCCGGCGCATCGACGTCAATCTGCAATCTGCCGTCGTGCGTGCGCACGCGAATATGCTGGTCGTGATCGTCAACTTCAACGAATTCGCTGTCCGGGTACTTTTTTAGTTCCTTGACGATGGCATGAAGAATGGGCATGGCTTCGCGCGCCTGATAAGAGACATGCCGCATGTGCTCAGCAGGCACGAAATGCATGGCCATGGGCACGGCCGCGGCTGGAACCCACATGTGAACATGAGAGCCGCCAGCGTGGTATTCATCGACGTCGATGCGGATCACGCCTTCCCGCATGGTGTAAGCACCCGCAAGGACGATTGTGGTGCCAAGTCCGAGAGCTGCTTTCGCAAGTAGCATCATTGGTGGCCTCCTGCCGTCCTAATCCGTGACGTTCTTGGAATCGAGCCAGACGCGCACGGTGTTTTCGTGATCCTTCACGGAAACCAGCTCGGTGTCTCCTTGCGCGGAGAGGGCATGCAGCGCGGCAACGATGTCCAATTCATCCTTGCCCGCGGAGAACAGGGCATCGATGACCTTCATCGGGACCTTAACTTCGACTTCGGATTTTTTGGAATTCTCCTTGTCGAGGACGTGCACGATCAGATGGTTGCTTTGTTTGGCCACGCGTACGTCGCAATCATTGCTCTGCACGGTCACGAACTCGCCGTCTTTGGTGGTGCGGATGGCGTCGACGAGGGCATGCAAGTCCACGTCATTCATATGAGCGTTATCGATCTTGACCTTGCCGTCATGGATGCGGTCCTGGTGGATGGCAGGCAGAAGCTTTTCCGCCAGTTCGAGGGGGACGTTGACGCGGACGGTCTCGCCTTTAGCGTCCGAGCTGATGACGCGCACGTGCAACCAGCGGTCCTTGGATGCGGAAGCCGTTGACTGGCTTGAGCTTGCCGGAGCGGCCGTGGCTTGCGCCAAGGTGCCCAGCGGCGATAGAAGAAGGACAGCAGTGGCAATGAGAGCGGTCCTAGCGAAGAGAACCTTGTAGCGGTTAAGCATGACAGGACACCTCCTGACCGGAGCAGCGCCGGTTCTTGGAGATAGCTACGAGAGTGCCCGAAATAAAGTTTCCTGAAATAAAATGACTGGTGATTTCGTGTTCCGCGGTCCGTGACCCGTCGGGAAGTGCTGGAGGAGACGCTTGGCCGGTTTGCAAGCTCCGGCCAATGAGAGGCGGGTAATGTGGGATTTCTCGGCGGAGGAAGGAGCCAGAGCAGGAAGCTGGAACCCTCTCCCGTCTTTCGTGTAAGTGTTGCATCTACGGGGCTTAGCTGTGTCGTAAGAAGTACCATCAATTGGCGCCCTGGCACGAGTGGAGTCGCTGGCGCGAACAAATCAGACGTCGCAGAGATCGACGGCCTGGCGCAGGGAAGTGAATGGATCGCGCGCGGGGACAAATTCGTGGGCGACGTAGCCGCGGAAGTTGGTGGCGGCGATGCCGCGCATGACGCCGTCCCACTGGACTTCCTGGGTGCCGTCGAGTTCGTGGCGGCCGGGAACGCCGCCGGTATGGAAGTGGGCGAGCCAATCGATGTTTTTCTGGATGGTACGGACGAGGTCGCCTTCCATGATTTGCATGTGATAGATGTCGAAGAGCAGCTTGACGCGAGGCGAATTTACGGCCTGGACGACCTGGACGCCCCAGGCGGAGTGGTCGCACATGTAGTCGTGGTGGTCGACCTTGCTGTTGAGCAGCTCGAGACAGATGGTGACACCGTGATCCTCGGCGATCTTTTTGACGCGGTTGAGGCCAGCGATGGTGTTCTTGGCGCCCTCTTCGTCGGACATGCCAGCGCGGTTGCCGGAAAAGGTGATGACGTTGGGAACGCCGGCCTTGGCAGCGAGCGGGATGTACTTGCGAAAACCTTCTTCAATTCTGGCGTGATTTTCGATGCGGTTCATGGCGCTGGGAATTTCGCCGCCGCCACCATAACCCATGCTGCAAACCAGGCCGTAACGCGCGGGGACTTCAAATTCGTCGGGATTCAGCAGGTCGACGCCTTTCAAACCAATTTCGGCGGCGTAGGCACAGAGCTTGTCGAGCGGAATGTTCCGGTAACACCAGCGGGAAACGGACTGGCGGATATTGCCCTTGCGCTTGACCGGAGTATTTTCCTGCGGCCAGGAGACGGATGGGAGAGAAGCCATGGTGGCTCCGGAAAGAACGCTCTTGAGCACGTTGCGGCGCGATAGTTTGGACATGGCGGACACGGAGAGTTTACCGAAGAAAGGCCGGAGGGGGAGAAACTATTTTTTCGGGGGCTCGGGGCTTTGGGAAGGCGGGGTCGTGGCGTTCTTGGGAAGCTCGATGCGCCAGATATTTTTTTCAGATTGCAGAACGACGCCGGCTTGATTGGATTCGGTCGTTCCGACGTGGCCAATCCACACGACGCGGAAGCGGGCTTTGCGCCACAGGCGGCGGACTTCGATGGTCTGGCCGGGAGAGGTCAAGAAGCCAATGCCGTCGAGGCGCGCGCCGTCTTCGCTGAGATCGACGGTATAGGCGCTCTGGGCGAAGGGATGGCCCTTGGGGTCCGTGCCTTTGACGATGACACGGACAGTTTTGGGCACGCGGGGCTTCTTGCGAGTTCTTTTCCAAAAGTCCGAGACGGGCTGTTTGAAAGCCAGACCGACACGAGTTTCACGGTCGGAGTAAGGGTCGAGATAGGCGACGCGAACTTCCTGTTCCCGGCGGCTGCTCTTGTGGATCAGAAAAACGGTGTCACCCAACGCGAGTTTGGCTTTCAGCGTGACGAGGGCGCCAGTGGAATTGACGATCAGGGTCTCGGTGTCTTCATGGAAGGCGCCACTCTTGCCGGCATAGCCATATACCACGACCGGCACACGCATGGGGACGCGTTCGCTGGAACGGGGCGTTTTCTTTTCAGTGGCAGCCGGGAAGGGAATAGCGAAGGTTGACTGAACGGATTGTGACGGCGGAGGATCGTCGAGCGGAGCCACCTCCATTGCTTCTTGAGGAATGCCCTTCTGCGGGCCGTGATCGCGGCACTTGAATTCCCAAGTTTGTTTAAGGATTTGTTCCAGGGATTCCTCGCGATTGAAAAGCGTAACCCAGGAGTCGCTGTCCCCGTGAGGACACCTAAGCCGGATGGCGAAATTCCTAGGCATATCAGACCCCGTGAGAAACATCATAACTGTTCCAAATGAAGAAAGCGGCAGGAGAAAGAGGACGTTCGTCGAAAAGTTACCAGCCTGCAGGCCAGAGGGCGATGCGTCGCTCTTTATCGGCGGGATTGTAACTTTTGTCGGGAGGTGGACTCGTATGAGGCTAACGACCAGGCTCAAAGGCCTTGAGTTCGGATCCGGAGGCGCGCTTAAAAGGAAACCAAAGCGATCAGAATTATGATTTGCCAGCGGCCACGGACTTGAATAAGTATCAAGCGGTGGCATTCTAGTGCGAGCGATTTGGCGCAGTTTTTGGAGTGGCGAGGCTGGAGAAATTTTGACACGGCAGACACGCGAAAAGATAAGGTCCGCTCCGCTTTTGACTGTTCTCACCGCACGTCTGAAGGGGGCGCGTATAATTTTTTGTTTATGGAAATGACGCGAACAAAAGAAGCAGGGCTGATCGCGCGGATCCTGACGGGCGAGAAAGAACTGTTTCATGAGTTGATACGCCCCTACGAGCGGATGGTGTATCTGACGTTGTTCTCCATCGTGCGAAATGAGACCGAGGCGGAGGACGGGGCGCAGGAGGCGGTGATTAGCGCGTACCGGCATCTGGCCTCGTTTCGTGGCGACGCCAAGTTCAGCACGTGGCTGACGACCATCGCGATCAACGAGGGGCGAAAGCGGCTGAGGAAGGCGAAAGGGGCTGCGGAGGATTCGATTGAGGAAAAGGAAGAAAGTCACGAAGGCGATTACACCCCGGCGCCACTGACGGATTGGCGGGAGATTCCTCTCGAGGCGCTGGAACGGAAAGAGCTGCGCGAGGCCCTGCGAGGGGCTGTGGCGGAATTGCCCTATATTTACCGGCAAGTTCTTACTTTGAGAGACTTGGAAGAACTGAACATTGAGGAAACCGCGGAGGCCCTCGGTATTACGACGGGCGCAGTAAAAGTGCGGCTGCACCGCGCACGGATGATGCTGCAAAAGCGCCTGGTTCCTTATTTGAAAACGACGGCTCCGGCGCGCAGGAGTTTCTTCGGGAGAGCGCTATGAAACTCGAGTGCAAACACGTGTGGGAACATATCTCCGAGTACATCGACGGAAGTGTGGATGCCAAACTGCGCGAGGACATCGAACGCCACCTGGAACACTGCGAAATCTGCTCCGCGATACTGGATTCGACGCGGAATATTCTGATTTTGACGGCGGACGACCGGACATTTGAATTGCCGGTAGGGTACAGCGAACGGCTGCACGAGCGGCTGGCGAAGGAACTGAAAAGCGCCGAGAAGGATTCAGAGAAAGAATAAAGAAGGCCGTTTAGGCGAGTTCTCACGGGACGCGGTGGACCATCGGGTGCGTGATCCATTCGGCGGCGAGGAGAAGCAAGGTCAAGATGGAGAGAGCAATTTGAAAACGCTCGGAGTTGAGTTTTTTCTTTGGCACCGGTTGCTGGCGCCACTGGGATGCGGGCTTGCTCCGTAGGCGGCGCACTTTTCCAACTACATAGAGATTGAGGGCGGCTCCCAGGAGGGAAAAAACCATCATGGGGATACGGATGCCGTCCTGATGGAAGCCGCGAGCTGGCGCGTGAATTCCAGCGGCTGCCGCTAGCGCGCTCAGGCCGATGGCAACGCGCAGACCGCTGATGGCGATGACGGCGGTGCACGCGCTTTGCAATACCGCAAAGACGATGCTGGACCAATTGAGCAGTTTGGGGTTCACGAGCAAAAGCCTCGGATGGGAAATATCAGCACGGGCGGCAGAAAGTTCTGCGGGATTCTGTCTCTGTTCGTTCATATGTAAATTCGCCGGATTCTCGCCCGCTCTTGAGCTGCAGACGGCGGCTGATTATTGAGGACAGGCTCCCCCACCGTCGACCCAAATTTTCATTTGCGCCACGGTTTCGGCACGCGAGAGCGGAGGCGGAGTGCGCCCCGCGCCGGGATCCCAGGCCCAGCCGACGAGATCATCGCTCGACACATGTTCCAGCAGTTTCTGAAGGGAGCGGTCGCCAGTTTGTTTTGGATCTTTTAGCTGGCGGCAGAGTTCAGCAGGCGAGCGTCCAACGAAAACCATTTTGTGGTCCGGGAATGGAAGGGACCATTTGGAATTTCCCGGAGGCATGTGCTCGCCGGGAAGATTGGTGGTTTGGTGGCAGGTGTCGCAGCGCATGCCGTACACACCGTGGCCATCCTTACCACGCCTCACGTTTTGAAGATGAACATGGCTGTCGTCGCCTTGCAGCGGAGAGTCACCGGCCGGATGGCAGTTCTGACAACGCGGCGACGTGAAGACTTTATAGACCTGCAAGAACGCTTCGCGCGAGGAGCTGGCATCGGGTTTCGGGCTTTGCGGCGAAGCGTAAACCGTGGCCATTGCAACTACGGCGAGCAGAGCTGCCGCGCGCGTCGCCGAACGCCAAGGCAACGCAGAGAAGCGACGATGGCCATTCGCATATAGGGCGGTCATGGCTTGGCCCCGCTACCTGTGACTAGATCAGCGGCACGAATTGGGAGGCGTCTGACACGCTTGCCGGTGGCTGCGAAAATTGCGTTGGTTAGGGCGGGAGCGACAGGAGGCACGCTGGGCTCGCCGACGCCCGTAGGACTTAATTCGCTGGGGATAATGTGCACCTGGATCTCTGGGGATTCGAACATGCGGAGCATTTGGTAGTCGTGAAAATTCTTTTGCTGGACGCGGCCGTTTTCGAGAGTGATTTCCGTTTTGAGGGCGGCGGTCAGGCCGAAGATGATTCCGCCTTCCATTTGCGCTTTGACGATGTCCGGATTGACGACGCGTCCGCAATCGACTGCGCATACGACACGACGCACTTGCACCGTTCCGTCCTTCTCCACAGATGCCTCGACGACCTGGGCGACATAGCTGTCAAATGAAAAATGGGTAGCGATGCCGCGGCCACGCCCAGGCGGGAGCGGCTTTCCCCATCCAGCTTTCTCAGCCACCAAGTTTAAGACAGCACTCATGCGGGGCTGGTTCGCGAGAAGCTGGCGGCGCAGTTCGTAAGGATCTTTCCCTCCGGCATGAGCTACTTCGTCGAAAAAGCTCTCGACGGAAAAGCCCGTGTGCGAATGGCCGACGGAGCGCCACCACTGTACGGGGACGCCGATTTTCGGAGTGTGCAAGTCAACCTGAAGATTAGGAATTCCGTAAAGGATATCGGCTGCACCTTCAACGGATGTGCTGTCGACGCCTTCCTTGTTGATCATGTATTGCGCAAAGAGCGTGCCCTGCGCGATGGACTGGCCGACGATCGTGTGCGTCCATGATCTTGGCCACATGCACAGCTTCGACGACAAAGTCGGAGGCGGGATTCGCGCGTCTGCCGAAACCGCCGCCAAGGAGCGTGGTATGAATTTGAACTTTCTCCGGGGTCAGGCCGGCAGCTTGCGCGGCATTGGCGCGGTCAACGGTTTCGAACTGCGTGCCCGTCCAGATTTCGCAACTATCGGGGCGGAGGTCGACTACACAATTCAGCGGCTCCATCATGGCGTGAGCGAGGTAAGGAACGTCGTACTCAGCCGTGATAGTTTTCGCAGCAGACGCCAAAGCGGCCGCCGCGTCGCCGGATTTCCGCGCGACAGTTCCTGGTGAGGCAGATTGTTTGGAGAAGTCGACGAGCATTTGCGAGGTCGAGAGTTTTGCGTTGTCGCCTTCATCCCAGGAGATTTTGAGTTTGTCGCGGCCCAGTTTGGCGGGCCAGAAGCGGTCGGCGATGACAGCCACTCCCGAGGGGACCTGCTCGACGGCGCGGACGCCTCTGATCTTGAGGGCTTCGGAGGCGTCGAAATCTAAGAGCTTGCCGCCAAAAACGGGCGGGCGCGCAACCAGAGCAAAAACCATGCCCGGGAGGTGGACGTCGAGACCAAACTGGGCGGTGCCATTGATTTTTGAGGGCGTGTCGAGTCGTCGAGTCGGTTTTCCGATTAGCGTGAATTGCTTGGGATCCTTGAGCGGTATGTCCGCGGGTGGCTTCAATTGGGACGCGGCGACGACCAGAGAACCGTAGCTTGCCTTACGGCTCGATGCACTATGAATGACTATGCCTTTTTCAACATGACATTGCGAAGCGGGGACGCCCCAGTTCTGCGCGGCAGCATCGACGAGCATAAGCCGCGCCATCGCGCCCATCTTCCGAAAGCGCTCCCATTCGGAGGGCGTCGTGGTGCTGCCGCCGGTCATTTGAAGGCCGAAAACGGTGTGGTTGTATGCGGCATCAACGGGCGCTGCCTCCACTTTGATTCTTGACCAGTCCGCTTCCAGTTCTTCGTTGAGCAACATGGGCAAGCTGGTGTAGATGCCCTGACCCATTTCGGAGTGATTGGCGATGATCGTGACCGAGTCGTCCGGAGCGATGCGGACGAAGGCATTGGGGGCGAAGCTAGCGTCGTTTGCGGGAGAATCTTTCAACGGACGGGCGGCGAGCTCCGGCACATAGGCAGCGAAACACAAGCCGCCACCGATCGCGGCGGAGGTTTTCAGAAAATCGCGGCGGGGAACCCGCAATGTTTTCGTCGGGAGCGCAGTCGTGGAGTCTTGTCGATCGTAGAGATGGTTCATGACGGCCTCTTTTCGGCGGCGAGCTCTGATGCGCGATGGATAGCGCGTCGAATGCGGGAATAGGTGCCGCATCGACAGATATTGCCGGACATGGCCTCGTCAATGTCTTTGTCGGTCGGCTTCGGATTCTCCTTCAATAAAACAGCTGCGCTCATGATTTGTCCCGATTGACAATAACCGCACTGGGGGACATCGACTTCGATCCAGGCGCGCTGGAGCGGATGGGAAGAGTCTGCGGAAAGGCCTTCGATCGTGGTGACATGCTTGCCCGACACGCGGGCGAGCGGCGCCACGCACGAACGGATGGCGGCGCCCTCCAGATGGACCGTGCAGGCCCCGCACAGCGCCATGCCACAGCCGAATTTTGTGCCCGTCAATCCTAAAGAGTCACGGATTACCCAGAGCAGAGGAGTCGAGGGATCGTCATCAACGGTTACAGGCTTTCCGTTTAAGAAAAAGGAAGTCATGGCCACCTCCAAGAAATCGCGGGGATATTAATCGCCAAAAATGAGCCTAATGCAGCGTAAGAGAACAGCAGACAACGGTAATGTGCGCCGACTTGCCCTTGGATGCAACTGCAGCGCGAGCGGTGACACAAAGCATTACGACTGTGCTGGAGTCCACTTCAGGAAAATGGCGGCTAGGGGCGGAAGAGTTAAGACAAGTGAATGTTGGCGGCCCTGGGCCGGGTGGTCGGAGGCTTGCTGGCCGCCCATGTTGCCGACGTTGGAGCCGCCGTAGTGGGCGGCGTCGGTGTTCATGATTTCGCGGTAGTAGCCGGGTTGCGGAACGCCGAGGCGGTAACCTTCGCGGACGACGGGCGTAGCGTTGATAACGGCAACGATGAGGTCTTCGGGTTTTTTGCCGCGGCGAATGAAGGAAAGAACGCTGTTATCGGCGTCGTTGGCGTCGATCCATTCGAAACCGTGCCAATCAAACTCGACCTGGTGGAAGGCGGCTTCGCTGGCGTAAAGGCGGTTGAGATCGCCGACGAGGCGCTGGATCCCGCGATGGGCGTCGTGCTGAAGCAAGTGCCAGTCAAGGCTGCGAGATTCGCTCCATTCGTTACGCTGAGCGAGTTCCTGGCCCATGAAGAGCAGTTTCTTGCCTGGATGAGCGCACTGATAGGCGTAGAGCAGACGCAGATTGGCGAATTGCTGCCACATATCACCGGGCATTTTGTGAAGAAGGGAGTTTTTCCCGTGGACAACTTCGTCGTGGGAGAAGGGAAGCAAGAAGTTCTCGGTGAAGGCGTAGAGCAGGGAAAAAGTGAGCTTGTTGTGCTCATATTTGCGATGAACGGGATCGTGGGAAAAGTATTTTAGCGTGTCGTTCATCCAGCCCATGTTCCATTTGAAGCTGAAACCAAGACCACCGACATAGGTGGGACGGGAGACGGCGGGCCAGGAAGTGGACTCTTCAGCGATAGTGAGAATACCCGGGAATTTGCTGTGCGCGACTTCGTTCATGCGCTTGAGGAAATCGATGGCCTGAAGATTTTCGCGGCCGCCGAATTGGTTGGGAACCCACTCGCCGGGCTTGCGCGAGTAGTCGAGATACAGCATGGAGGCGACCGCGTCCACGCGAAGCCCGTCAATATGGTACTTGTCCAGCCAGAAGAGCGCGTTGGAGATGAGATAGTTCTGGACTTCGTTGCGGCCATAATTGTAAACAAGCGTGCCCCAGTCCGGGTGCGCGCCCTGGCGAGGGTCAGAATGTTCGTAGAGATGCGTGCCATCGAATTGGGCCAGGCCGTGGGCGTCCCGGGGAAAATGCGCGGGCGTCCAATCGAGAATCACGCCGATGCCGGCCTGGTGGCAGCGATCGACAAATTCCATGAATTCAGCGGGAGATCCGAAGCGGCTGGTGACGGCGTAGTAGCCAAGTGTTTGATAGCCCCAGGAGCCATCGTAGGGGTGCTCCATGATCGGCAATAATTCGATGTGCGTGTAGCCGAGATCCTTGACGTAGGGGATGAGCTGGTCGCCGAGCTCCCGATAGGTGAGCCAGCGATCGTGATCTTCCGGAACGCGGCGCCAGGAACCGAGATGAACTTCGTAGATGGAGATAGGCGACTCGAACCAGTTTTTCCGTGCGCGGAGGGAAATCCACTCGGAGTCCTGCCATTTGTGGTGATCGAGGCGCGCAACGACCGAGCCGGTATCGGGACGCAACTCCGAACGGAACGCGTAGGGGTCAGCTTTCAGAGGGAGGATGTCACCGCTTGGGCCGACGATTTCATATTTGTAGATAGCGCCTTCGTTGTGCTCCGGCAGGAAGATTTCCCAGATGCCCGAGGAGCCACGAGCGCGCATAGGATGGACCCGGCCGTCCCAGCCATTGAAGTCGCCCACGACGCTGACGCGCCGTGCGCTGGGAGCCCAAACAGCGAAGTGAACACCGCAAACGCCTTCGAGCGTTATCACATGGGAGCCGAGCTTTTCGTAAGTGTCGTAGTGGCGGCCCTCGCCCATGAGGTACAGATCAAACTCGCTGAGGACGACCGGAAAAGAATAAGTATCGAAGATTTCGAAGGAATCGCCGAAGTGCGTGCGTCCCTGGATCTTGTAACTGCCCGGGGAGGGCGGGACGGATTGGCTCGAAGGCCAAGTGGCCTCAAAGAATCCTTCAGGGCGGAGTTTGACGGCGTTGGTGACTTTGACCGGAACGGAAGCGGCGGCGCCTTCAACGGCGGTGGATCGCAAAGACACGGATGCTTCCGTGGCCCCGGGCAGAAAAAAGCGCATGGTCCAGTTGCCGTCGAGGAGATGCGGGCCGAGGAGGGAAAACGGGTCGGAGTGGCGCGCCGCCAGGATAGCGTCGATCTGCGCGTTGAGGCGCGGATCGGGCCGGGCAACAGACGCTGCGTTTTGCATCGCGGGACGCTGCTCTGACACGCCCGTCTCCTTCACAACTTGGCAAACCATGAATCAGCAGATGAGCTTAGCCCGAACGCTGACCCACGTCTCCTGAATTCTAGGTCGTTAGCGAGGAAATGCCAACCACGTGGGGCTGGTTGAAGCAAATTAAGAAAAGGACTCGCTTCTGCAATGAGCGTTTTGCATTATTATGGGGCGCCGTGTGGGGGCCCTACAAATGGCGACTGTCACATGCGACATCTGTGGTGGGATATTCAGCCAGAGATATCTGCCTTCGCATAAGCGTTTGGCACACAGCAAGCGCGGTTACTCCGCCTCTGCGCCCATGATTGAGAAAGAGGCGATACAAGAGATTGCCTCGCTTTACGGGAATCTTTCGAACAAAGGCCGGAGGCGCGTAGTTCGGCTTTTGGCCGCCAAGGACAAAGACCTTGAGAAGGGTCAGAAAATCCAATAAACGCGATTACCAAACGATGAGCACTCTTTTCAAGTTGCGTACGTTCCTGTATCTCTGCATGGCAATTTTGACGGCCGGACAAAAAGTTGTTGCACAGGACCGTTCGCAGGGGCGGTCGATGGTGATTTCGCGCAATGGGATTGTGGCAGCGGAATCGCCACTGGCCGCGCAAGCGGGCGTGCGCATTCTCGAACGCGGCGGAAATGCTGTGGATGCCGCGATTGCGACGAACGCGATGATGGGTGTGGTAGAGCCGATGATGAACGGCATCGGCGGCGATTTGTTCGCGATTATTTATGACGCGAAGGCGAATAAGCTGTATGGGTTGAATGCGAGTGGATGGGCGCCCAAGGCATTGACGATCGAGTATTTGCAGAAGCAGGGAATTCGGAGCATGCCCCAGCAGGGAGGGAATGCGATTACAGTGCCGGGCGCAGTGGATGGCTGGCAAAAGCTGGCGGATAAGTTTGGACGAAAGAAACTGGCGGAGGATCTGGCGGCGGCGATTCGAACGGCGCAGGACGGGTTTCCAGTTCCGGAATGGACGGCGGCGTACTGGGCAGGAGAGGTAGATTACCTGCGGACCGATGAAGCAGCGACGAAGACCTATCTTCCCGGAGACCGCGCGCCGAAAGTTGGCGAGGTGTTTCGCAATCCTGATCTGGCGTGGTCGCTCGAACAGATTGCACAGCATGGCAGGGATGCGTTTTACAAAGGCGAAATTGCTGCGAAAATTCTGGAATCGATGCGGCGGCATAGCGGACCGATGACCGCACAGGATCTGTCCGAATACTCCGGCGAATTTGTCGAGCCCATTTCGACGACGTATCGCGATTGGACGATTTACGAATTGCCTCCCAACGTGCAGGGACTCGCGGCGCTGGAAATGCTGAATATCATGGAAACTTTTCCATTGGGGCAGAAGGATTGGGGTTTCGGTTCGACAAAGGCACTGCACGCGATGATGGAAGCGAAGAAGCTGGCGTACGCCGATCTTGTGAAATACATTGGCGACCCGCGAAACCAAAAACTGCCGGTTGCGACGCTGCTTTCGAAAGAATGGGCGGCACAAAGAGCTAAGTTCATTGACTCAGACAAAGCCAACTGCGACGTGGCCGCAGGGGAAATCCCCGTCGGGAACGATACGACCTATCTGAGTGCCTTCAGCATGGATCCAAATTCTCCAAATTCCCTGGCGGGGAGAAAGCGGCCGTTGCATACGATCATTCCCGCGTTCGCCCAAAAAGGAAATGTGCGTGTGGCATTCGGGATTATGGGCGGCTGGAACCAGTCGCAAGCGCACGCGCAGTTCGTGGCGAACCTGGTGGACTTCAAAATGAATATTCAAGCGGCACTGGAGGCGCCGAGGTTCAGCAAGCACACTTTCGGCGGCTGCGACGTAATGATGGAAAATCGTTTTGGGCAAAACGTGCGCAATGAGTTGACAAACAAAGGTCACAAGATTGATGTGAAAGGGCCGTATTCCAGCGGCATGGGCGGAGGCCAGGCGGTGATGAGGGATTCTGCCACGGGAGTGAATTACGGCGCTTCTGACCCCCGGAAAGATGGGCAGGCGACGGCGGAAGTGCCTTTTTGAACGGCGTTGCAGACCGAGTAGGCTCAATTGGCCTAGTGGCCAAGGGTGCAAAAGAGTTCCTTTCAGGGTCGTAGGAGGGGAAGAATTCTACCTACGGGAGCGTTTGTGGCCAAGCGGCCAGTCTGTAAGTCACTGCAAGTAAAAAGGTTGCGGTGAGGTCCGTTGGTTGGCGAATTGCACCTGTACCAATGGCCAGGGACCGCCGCCCCGCAGCTACGCGACCTGGAAACGGAGATTCCCATGGGGTTCGCCCGGCTGGGCTTGGCGCTGGCGCGTTGTGTCGCGAGTGCAATCCTGGTATTTTTCCTTACGCCGCAAAGCAAAGCGCAAACGGTTGATGTTTCCGGGCGCTACCAGTGTGCTCAGGCTAAAGTGCGCGGTAAGGTGATTCCGTGCAAGGCGGCGCCACTCATTCTAAAAAACGACGGACACTTCGAGCTGCGCGGATGGGAAGGAAGCTATCTGGTGAATGGAGAGTGGGTGGAACTTTCGGATTCCTTGATCAAGACGCGCGCAAAGATTGAGCCGGGACACAAAATCGTGCTGCGCTATTACGGAAAGCACGGCCTTGTGGAAATGACTTATGAGCGGCGAGTCGCGGAAATGGGGAAAACGGCGCTGAGCTGAATCCTGCCGCTCATTTTTCCGATCGGCGGATCGGAATAAATTCTTCCGCATTTTCCATTAAACAAACTAGTCTAGTTAAGACTAGTCCAATTAGTTCTAAATCTTAGTCCGTTGCCGGCTGCCAGCCGCGCCCGCGCAGTATTCGTCCGGCCGCCGCGCCGGTCAGTTTCCCCGGATCGAATTCGACCCGCCCATTGACGATGGTGTAGTCGATGCCCTCGGAGAGCTGATCGGGTTTCGTGAACGTGGCATGGTCGATGATCACAGCCGGATCGAAGATAGTGATGTCGGCAAAGTAGCCGGGTTTCAAGAGGCCGCGGCCCTCGAGGTGTTCGCGCTGAGCAGGAAGCGATGTGATTTTACGAATCGCGGCTTCCAAAGGCATGAGGTGCTCCCCGCGGACATAGTGGCCGAGGAAGCGCGGCATGGAGCCCATTGTGCGCGGGTGCGTATGCGGTTCGTAGGTGGGGCCGTCAAGAGACATTTCGCCCGCGTCGAGGCCGATGCTAGTCCAGGGCTGGCTGAGGCCGGTGCGCAGGTCTTCCTCGCTGGCCATGAAATAAATCGCGCCGGATTGCGCTTTGTCGGCGAGGACGAAATCCATGAGCGTGTCTTCCGGAGATTTCTTCCAGGCCTTGGCGACGTCATCCAAAGTCTTTCCCGCGAATTGTTTGAGATCAGGATTCTCGGCTGAAGCGACGAGAATTCCCGCCGCGCCGCCGCAATCGTAAAAGAGATTTTCCCAATCAGGATGATCGCCAGCGAGATCCTTCTTGATTCGCGAGCGAATCGCGGAGTCTTTCAAGCGCTCGAGCAGTTTCTGAACACCGCCGTCGGCAACCCAAGGGGGAAGGGACGACGCCAGCGCCGTAGCACCGGCAATGTATGGATACATGTCCGCGGCAATGTCCAGGCCGGAGTCGCGCGCCTGTTGGATGGCGGCCACGACATTTTTCATGCTACCCCAGCGAGGTTTGCCGCTGACTTTGAGGTGAAAGATTTCGACGGGCAAATTGGCTTCGCGGCCGATGCGCATGGCTTCGGCAAGCGCGGGCATTTCAGAAGCGCCTTCGCTGCGCATGTGCGTAGCATAGAGGCCGCCGTACTTTGAGGCCACTTGCGCAAGAGCGATAAGCTCGTCGGTCTTCGCATAAATGTTCGGCGGATAGATGAGAGCGCTGGAGAGGCCAAGCGCGCCGTCCTTCATCGCCTGCTCGACGAGGGATTTCATCTGCTCGAGCTCGGCGGGCGTAGGAGCACGGTCGTCGTCGCCAATCACCGCTTCGCGGATTTGCGCGGAGCCGACGTAAGTGCCGATGTTGAGCGGTGTGCCTTGCTTTTCGAGGCGACGAAAATATCCATCCAGAGTAGTCCAATCGATCGTGAGTTTGTACTGCTCGAGAAACGGTTTTTGAGGCGCGATGGTTTTTTCATTTTGCGGAGCGATCGATCCGCCCTCGCCGGTAATTTCCGTGGTGATCCCCTGGGAGAGCTTGCTGAGCGAGCGATTGTCGAGGAGCAGAGAGACTTCCGACTGGCCAAGCATGTCGATGAAGCCCGGAGCGACGATGCGGCCTTTGGCGTCAATTTCGCGCTTGGCATGGGCCTCGCGCAAATCGCCGATGGCGGCGATGCGATCACCGCCGATAGCAACATCCGCGGCAAACCAGGGATTTCCGGTGCCGTCGACCACGTGACCGTTGCGGATGATGAGATCGTAGTTGCCAGCATTCGCGGAGGCATCCAGGTTAGCGTCATAGGCCGCCGCGGCAATTTCTCCGAGGGCTTGACCGGCCACCTGCTGAGCGGCTTCCGGATCAGGGTCGAGTGAGACGTGATTGACGTAAGCGGCGAATGCTAGCCTTTTTCCATCTTTGGTGAAGACGTAGCCGGCGAGGCCCTTACCGTTGAGCATCATTTTGCCGCGCAGCTTGTCTTCTGAGCCGAACGTGCCGGTTTTTGCGAAGACATGGCCAGCGCCGGGGGAGTTGGTCTGAATTTTCGCAAGCGTGCCATCTTTTCCAAGAATCGGGAGCGCCTTGAAAAAGACCGGATAGTCAGGGCGCGTGGACCAATACGTGAGGTAGTGGACCATGAAGTCGGGACTGAAAAGGTCGGCCCAATCGCCGCCGGCTCCATCGCCTTGAGCGGCGCCGGACAGATCGAGCTTTGCTGATTGGAGAAAGTCATGCTCGAGCCTGAAGCCAGCGTCGAGGGGATTCCTTGTATCTTTCCCTCCGAGAGCGCCGAGAAGGTACGGCCCCATGCCAGCGTGCAGATTCTGGCTGACCTTGAGCGTGACTTTGATTTCCTCCGAGAGGGGAGGAGAAACGTGCTCGGCAACCTGATTCTCCGTCGTATAGAAACGCGCATAAGGAGAGAAATCTGTGACACTGGGTGCAGGATCATTTTTGATTTGCATCCCTGCGGCTAAGAGCGCTTCGTGGAATACAGTTTCTGCAAACTTTGTCGGGGACGGCACAGCAATCGCTGCTGGTTGAGGAGCGATGCCAGCCGGTAAGCTACCTGACAAAGTAACCGAGACCGAACCATCCGGATTTGTGACGAAATCGGGCGGCTCGAAGGTTGGCCTGATCCCTGCGGGGGACGTGAGCAAGTGATTCACGAACTTGATATACGAAGTCTGAGGCGAAGTTTTGAAGTCGACGGGATCTCCTGCTTTCGCGCCGGGCGAGCCGAGGAGGTCGATGACATTGTCATTGACCATGATGGAGGACATCACGACATTTGTGCCTCCCTCGCGGGGGCCATCAGGGAAAAGCGTCGCGTCGATCAGCACACGTCCTTCAATTTTGCGAATGCCTTTGGCCGCGACATCTTTGGCGAGTTGCTTGATGACTGAAAGAGGATCGCCGGGGAGAGCAGGGCCCTGGTAAGAGTGATCTTCATCGACGAAAGCGAGAGTCCCGTCGGGCTGGACACGGTTCGAAAGATTGGGATCACCGCTTGCGACGAGGATCAGATCGCCTTTGAGAGTACCGTGTTTGTCGATTGCGCCCGTGCGGTAGACGCAGGTGTGAAAACGGTAGTCGGCGCCAAGCTTTGCGAGCAGAGTACCTTCGGTGAGAATTTTCGTGGTCGAAGCAGGGACGAATAATTTGTCAGCATTGAGCGCATAGATGACCTTGCCGGTGTCGAGCGAATAAAACTCGACACCGAAGTTCGCGTGGGCAAATTCAGGGCGGCTTATAACTTTCTGGATGCGTTCAGCCAGAGTAGGTTCGGACTGCGCACGGGCCGGTTCGGCGTGGAAGCAAATTAAGCCGAAAAGAAGTACCGCGAGAACCAGGAAAATCTCTGAACGACCCCTAGTATGAAAACGTTGAGAAAGACTCGAAACAGGCAAGGATTGATTCCGGTCAACGCACACGCAAGGATTCCTTTTCGGAGATTTAACGCCTAATCATGTCGAGGCGGACATGATAGCCGAGTCCGGGCGAGATGGGGACCTGAATACTGCGGACAGATCAGAGTTCGAGAATTGGCGCGCTCGAGCGCTATTTTTTCGATGCCGCCGCTTTGCTCTCAAGTCCGGGCGCGATTATGGGCTGCAAGAAGGGCATCATGGCGCGAAGTTTCGGACCGAGTTGCTCGATAGGGTTTTGCTGCTCGCGCTGGCGCGTGGCGAGAAAATTGGGGCAGCCTTTTTCATTCTCTGCGATCCAGGCCTTTGCGAAAGTGCCGTTGCGAATCTCCGCGAGGATCTTACGCATCTCTTCGCGCGTCTGTTTGGTGATGATGCGCGGTCCGGCGGAATAATCGCCTTGCTCGGCCGTGTCGCTGACGGAGTAGCGCATGTAGCTGAGTCCGCCGCGATAAATCAGGTCAACGATGAGCTTGAGCTCGTGGAGGCATTCGAAGTAGGCGACTTCGGGCTGGTAGCCTGCTTCCGTGAGCGTCTCGAAGCCTGCTTTGATCAATTCACTCACGCCACCGCAAAGTACCGCCTGTTCGCCAAAGAGATCGGTCTCAGTCTCTTCAGTAAAAGTGGTTTCCAGAACGCCGGCGCGCGTGCAGCCGAGTCCCTTGGCGTAGGCGAGGGCAAGCGCTTTCGCCGAGCCGCTGGCATCCTGTTCAACGGCCAGGAGCGCAGGCGTTCCTCCGCCTTCCGTGAAGACCTCGCGAACGCGATGGCCGGGTGCCTTTGGAGCGATCATGGAGACATCGACGGCGGCCGGCGGCTTGATCGTGCCGAAACGAATATTGAACCCGTGCGCGAACATCAGTGTCTTGCCGGGCTTGAGATTGGGCTCGATGGCATCGCGATATAGCTTCGGCTGCTTGGTGTCCGGAACAAGAATCATGATGACGTCCGCCCAGGCGGCGGTTTCCGCGGGCGTGTTGACGGTCAAGCCTGCCTTTTCCGCCTTGGCACGAGAGGCGCTCCCTTCGTGGAGGCCGACGCGGACGGAGACTCCGCTGTCGCGAAGATTGAGCGCGTGCGCATGGCCCTGCGAGCCGTAGCCAATGATCGCGACTTTCTTGGCCTGGATCAGGGAAATATCCGCGGAATTGTCGTAATAGAGATTTGCCATTCTTTTTCCTCTCGTCGGCCACTGCGTGGGCCAAGCAATCGTTTCAATAGCGCGGGATTGTTTTAGGGACGTCCGCGCCAGGCGTCCGGATATTCACAAGTGTCGCTTCATCCCGAGTGCAATCACGTTACGTTGGAGCTGGCGGATTCGAGTTCGGAGTTTACGGGTTCCGCGGCCGGTGGCTGCAACAAATCGCCGCCGCGGGTCATGGAAATCCGGCCGGTGCGGGCCATCTCCAGCACACCGAAAGGCCGAAGGACTTCGAGCAAGCCATCAATCTTATCGACAGTGCCCGAAACCTCAATGATGAGCGATTCCGGAGCGACGTCCACGACACGCGCGCGAAAGACCTTGATCAATTCCATCAGGTGGGGGCGGTTCTGCTGATCGGCAGAGACTTTAATCAAAGCCAGGTCCCGCTCAAGCAGCGCTCGGGTGGAGATATTCTCTGCAAGCAAAACGTCGACGAGTTTTTCAAGGCTGGCTTCCAGGCGATGCGCGCCTCGTTCATCCGTATGCGCCACGATGGTCATGCGGGCAATTTCCTCATTCTCCGTTGGACCAACGGTGAGCGAATCGATATTGATAGCCAGCCGCCGCGCCAGGGAAGAGACGCGATTCAGCACGCCAGGTTTGTTTTCGACATAGGCGACAAGTGTTTGCATGTTTTTCTCGAATTCTCCTACGGCTCTGTCGCCGTTTCAACCAGCGGATTGTTCGGCCGCCGAATCATGTCGCTCAAGGAAGCGCCCGCGGCAACCATGGGATAAACGGAATCCTCCTGCTCGACACGGAAGTCGATCAGCACGGTTTCGTCCGATTCGCGCGCGGACTGGATGATGGGCACGACTTCAGCGCGCTTGGTGACGCGTTCCCCGCGTATGCCAAAGGCATTGGCTAGCGCGGCAAAATCCGGCGCAACGAGCGGGGTGGCCACGTAGCGCTTGTCGTAGAAGAATTCCTGCCACTGGCGAACCATGCCGAGGTAGCCGTTGTTGATGATAGCGATCTTGACGTTGATCTTCTCCTGGACGATGGTGGCCAGCTCGCTCATAGTCATCTGGAATCCGCCGTCACCCACGACGACCCAAACTTCGGAACCGGGTCTCGCGAACTTTGCACCGATGGCGGCCGGAAGGGCAAAACCCATGGTGCCGAGTCCTCCGGAAGTGATCAGCGTGCGGGGACGATTGTGATGGTAATACTGCGCTTCCCACATCTGATGCTGGCCCACGTCGGTGACGACGATCGCCTCGCCGCCGGTTTCTTTCCAGATATCGTTGATGACGTGTGCGGCGTATAGGTGGCCGTTGTCGGGCAAGCTCTGGATATCACGCACCGCTGAATCGCCCTTCAGTTCGGCGATATGGTTGATCCACGCGCCATGGTCGCGAGTTTCAGTGTGGGGCGTGAGCTTTTCGAGTACTTCACGCGCATCGCCGATGAGGGCCACGTCAACTCTTACGTTTTTGTTGATTTCGGCACGGTCGATCTCAATGTGAATCTTCCGCGCGCTTTTGGCGTACGTGCGCAGGTCTCCGGTGACGCGGTCATCGAAGCGCATGCCGACGGCAATGAGGAGGTCGGCTTCCTGAATCGCGTTGTTCACCCAGGCTTCACCGTGCATGCCCATCATGCCGAGGTTCAGCGGATCATTGGCAGGGAAGCAGCCGATGCCAAGGAGCGTCATGGCCACGGGATAATTGCCGGCGCGAACGAACTGCTCGAAGGCGCGCATCGCGCCGGAAACCATAATGCCGTGACCGGCGAGAATGATGGGGCGCTTGGCGGTGTTCAACATTTCGACGGCGCGGTCGAATTCAGCCTGATCGTGATTGTTGCGCAGGCGCTTGGGCGGAAGTTTTGGCTCAGATGCTTCCCAGTTGAAGTCAGCGGAAGCTTGCTGCGCATCTTTCGTGATGTCGACAAGCACGGGGCCCGGACGACCGCCGTTGGCGATCAAGAAAGCTTCACGAATAGTGCGGGCAATGTCCTCGGCTTTGGTGATAACCACGTTGTGCTTGGTGATGGGCATGGTGATGCCCGTGATATCGATTTCTTGAAATGCGTCGGAGCCCAGCACTTTGCTACTAACCTGGCCCGTAATGCAGACCACCGGAGATGAGTCCATCATGGCCGTGGCTATGCCGGTAACCATGTTGGTTGCGCCCGGGCCGGAGGTGGCCATGGCCACGCCGATGCCACCGCTGGCGCGCGCGTAGCCATCGGCCATGTGCGTGGCGCCCTGTTCGTGGCGCACGAGGACGTGGTGCAGCTTCGATTTACCAAGTGCATCATAGACCGGCAGAATCGCGCCGCCGGGATAACCAAAGATCTCGCGCACGCCCAGACGCGTGAGCGATTCGCAAAGAATTTCTGCACCAGTAAGCTTCATGAAGTCCTCGCATACGAGCCAGCCGCGACTGGCCCGGAAAAAGTTGCCGGCACGGCCGTAACCGCGCCCAGAGACGAAGAAGAAACGAGCAGGGCGTACTTGGCCATGACCCCGCTCGTAAAGCGCGGCTGGGGTGGTTTCCACGCGGCAAGACGCTTCTGAATCTCTGCTGCGCTAAGATCGAGGCTCAGTTGACGCTTGGGGATGTCGAAGATGATGGTGTCGCCGTCAGCGATAGCTGCGATCGGCCCGCCATTGGCGGCCTCGGGGGCGACGTGGCCGGCCATAAGGCCGTGTGTAGCGCCGGAGAATCGTCCATCCGTGAGTAAAGCCACAGAATCGCCCAGACCGGCGCCAACCAGCGCGGCGGTAACCGCCAGCATCTCCCGCATGCCCGGGCCACCTTTTGGTCCCTCATACCGAATGACGATTACATCCCCGGCCTTAATGGCGCCTTGCTCGACGGCAGCGAAGGCCGCTTCTTCGTTGTCGAATACTCGCGCGGGCCCTCGGAAACTCTGAAGGTTGTGCCCCGCCACTTTAATCACGCAGCCCTCGGGAGCGATATTTCCTTTCAGGATGACGAGCCCGCCAGTGGGCTTGAGAGGTGCATTGAGTTTGCGGACGACTTCTTGCGATGGCGTTTCCTTGGCCTTGGCCGCCTCTTCGGCGAGAGTGCTTCCAGTGACGGTGAGGGCATCTCCGCGGAGCAATCCAGCTTCAAGCAGGCGCTTTGCGACGAGCGCAGTGCCGCCTGCTGCGTAGAGATCGGTAGCGACAAATCGTCCTCCGGGCTTGAGATCCGCAATAATCGGCACGCGCGAACTAATGCGGTCAAAATCGTCAATCGACAGAGGAATTTTCGCCTCATTGGCGATCGCCAGAAGATGCAGCACGGCGTTTGTCGAGCCACCGGTGGCGGCGACTCCGGCGATGGCGTTTTCAATCGCGGCCTTGGTAATAATTTTCGAGGGAGTGAGGTCGCGGCGAAGAAGTTCGAGCACGAACTCGCCCGCGCGGCGGCCAGCCGCCCCCTTTCCTTTATCCGTCGCGGGAATGCTGGAGAGTCCCATGGGCGCAATTCCCAGGAATTCGCAGACCAGCGCCATCGTGTTCGCGGTGAATTGTCCGCCGCACGCGCCGGCACCGGGACATGCCGCGCATTCGAGAGACTTGAGCTCAGCGTCGGTCATTCCGCCGCGCGCGTGCTTGCCGATCGCTTCATAGACGTCCTGAATTGTGACGGAGTGGCCTTCATACTGACCAGGAGCAATCGAGCCGCCATAGAGAATGAGGCCGGGAATATTTAGCCGAGCCAAGGCCATGATCCCGCCGGGAATCGTCTTGTCGCAGCCGACAAGAACCACCAGCGCATCGAAGAGATTCCCGCGCGTAACGAGCTCGATGGAATCGGCGATGACTTCACGGCTGACCAGGGAGGCGCGCATGCCTTCCGTGCCCATGGTGATGCCGTCCGAGATCGAAACTGTGTTGAACTCCAGAGGAGTTCCGCCGGCGGCGCGAATTCCTTCCTTCACATGTTGAGCGAGCTCACGGAGGTGATAGTTGCAGGGACCAATCTCTATCCAGGTGTTCGCCACGCCGATAAGCGGCTTCTTGAAGTCATCATCCTTGAGACCGGAAGCGCGAAGCATGGCGCGTGCACCCGCGCGGTTTGCGCCTTCAATTAACGCTCGGCTGCGCGGTTTGGGCAAAGTGTCGCTCACTGTACGGTTCCTTCGATGGCCATCGAGTGCTCCATCCTTAGAATTCCAGGTCCCGAAAAAATAAGGCCATCATCTACGTCTGGATGATGGCCTCGAAGCTCCCGGTGATGCTGTACTAGGCCGCCATCATCCGCCTGTTGTCCCCCTTACGGGAACGGGAATAATTCGTACCACAATCGGGTCTACGATTTGGGCATTCCTGCGCCTTGAAGGAGTCCGATCGTTTGTGATGGCGAGAGAAAGCATATCTGTTCGCCATCCAAAGTAGCAGGATGAGGCCGGCAAGTCAATGAGTCAAATTAATACTTATGTTAAATCAGATAAAACTGGCTTATGCAACTGGTTTCGCGACAGCTCCCTCAGATTCCTTCCCGGCAGATGCGCGTGGCGGAATTGTGGGACCGCGGGCATCTCCCGTTGTTCCTTGACATCTAACAAAATGCGAATCGGTCACCGAGAGAAGAAGCAATTCACGGAGAGCGCGTGAGGGAAGCTACTGGTGTATTGGTCATAGGCGGAGGACCTGGAGGATTGGCGGCGGCCATCGCCGCGCGAATGAAGGGTTTCGATGTTACCGTCACCGACGGCGCAAAGCCTCCCATTGACAAAGCTTGCGGTGAAGGCCTCATGCCGGACACTATGGCGGCGCTGCACCACCTTGGCGTGGCGATTTGCCCAGACGATGGACGGGTTTTTCGCGGGGTCCGATTTGTCGACGCCGCGACCTCGGTAGAAGCTGATTTCTCACGCGCTGGCGGATTCGGCGTGCGTCGAACGGTCCTCCACCAAAAAATGGTCGAACGAGCGCAGGAGTGCGGAGTCACACTACTATGGAACGCACCCGTCAATGGTTTGCGTCCCGACGGCGCCATCGTTGGTGATTCGTTCGTGAAAGCGAGATGGATTGTCGGAGCCGACGGGATCCACTCCCGCGTAAGGCGTTGGATTGGGCTGGACACCAAGACACGCCGGCAAACCCGGTTTGCGCAAAGAAGACACTTTCGGCGGAAAGCCTGGACCGATTGTATGGAGGTTCATTGGGGCCAAAAAGCGCAGGTGTACGTCACGCCGCTAAGCACCAGTGAGATTTGCGTCGCCCTGATTTCGCGCGATCCTCGGATGCGCCTCCAGGATGCTTGGAAGGAGTTTCCCAAGCTGGCTAGCTATTTACGCCATGCGCAGTCAAGCACCACGGAGCGAGGCGCCGTGACCATGACCCGCAGCCTGAATCACGTCTACCGCGGGAATATCGCATTAATAGGGGACGCGTCGGGAAGTGTTGACGCTATCACGGGAGAAGGACTTTGTTTAAGTTTTCAGCAGGCTATAGCTCTTGCTGATGCATTAGGCAGCGGAAATCTTGAAAGTTACCAACGGGTGCATCGCCAACTCGCAAAACGTCCGAATTTCATGAGCCGGCTCCTGCTCCTGCTGGATCGCTTTCCCTCCTTAAGAAGGCGCGCGCTGCGCTGTCTCGCTAAAGAGCCCGACCTGTTCGCCCGGCTGCTGGCACTGCACGTGGGAGAATTCTCCCCGGAATTCCTGGTAGCCACAAGCTTACGCCTTGGTTGGCAGTTTCTGACGGCGTGAATCGAGAGGACGCAAGATGAATTGGTCTCGAAGCCGTCTCGTGGCGGTCTGCTATTTTCTGGTGGCAGCGCCAGTGACTGTGCTGGTGCTCAGTGCTCTGCCGCAGCACGCTGCGCCCCAGACTGCCGCCAACGAGATTATTCTCGGGATCGATCCCGTTCAGAGCAAAGTGCACTGGACGCTTGAGAGCACAGTTCACACCGTCCACGGATCATTTGCGTTTAAGAAAGGAAATCTCCAAGTGGACACGTCGACAGGAAAGGCTAGCGGCGAAATCATCGTGGACGCGACCAGCGGGAATAGCGGCAACGATGGACGCGACAAGAAAATGCACAAAGAGGTTCTCGAAAGCGGTAAATACGCGGAAGTCATTTTCCGGCCTGACCATGTGGAAGGGAAAATCACGCCACAAGGAATTTCTAATGTTCAAGTTCACGGACTTTTTGTACTACATGGCAGCGAACATGAACTGACCGTCCCTGTCCAGGCGGAATTCGCCGGAGATCACTGGACGGGCACTGCGAAGTTCAATGTGCCATTCATTGATTGGGGCCTCAAGAATCCGGGCAACTTCTTCCTCAGGGTCAACCACTCGGTCGAAATCGAGCTTGAGTTGAAGGGCAGTCTGCAAAGCCCCACGGGGACGTAAAAGAGTCCCTTCCAACAAGGTCGGGACGTATCCTCGTCAGGTTCTCCTGGTAAGTGAAATGGGCATCAAACGGGAAGTCGAAGCAAGGCCCTGCAGCCTCGCGCATCAGAGCGGTTCTTTAGAGTTAACTCTCCGCCATGAGCTTCAGCAATCTGCCGGCTCAGAACCAATCCAATCCCGGACCCGCCCGGCTTGGTGGTAAAGAAGGGAACGAACAGGTTCGACGTATTGGGCAGGCCTGGACCTTCATCGATCACCCATACATCGAGGTGCGCGCCTTTCCGAGACCAGCCCACCTGAACCGAGCCGCCGGTTTCCAGCGTCGCATCCGCCGCATTGCGGACCAGGTTGATCAGCAGCTGCTCCAGTTGGTCGGCGTCGGCCGATATGACCGCGTCCGGCCCTTTCGAGACGTTGACCTTCACGCGTGTCTCAAGTTTCACCGTTCGGCCTATCCATTCCGATACGTTTACCGGCAGCAGCTTCGGCTGTGGCAGCCTTGCCAGTTGCGCGTACGCCGCCATGAACCGCCCAAGCGCTTCGGTGCGAGAACGAATGATGCCAAGGCCCTGCCGCAAATCATCCAAGATCGAGGCGGACGCTTCACTTTGCAATTCGGAAGACTTGGAGGCGTTAAGAAGTCCACTCTCCAAACCTTGAGCGACAGACTGAATCGGCGCGAGCGAATTGTTCAATTCATGCCCAAGAACGCGAATGAGCCGTTGCCACGCTTTGCGCTCTTCGTCACGCAGTGTGCGGCTCAAATCGGTCAGCACGACGAGGTGATGAGGCAAACCTCCCTGGCGAAAGGTCCCGCGACGCATCCCCCAGCGCCCCGAACCGCCAGGAAAAGCCAGCTCCATGGTGTGCGCGGCTTCTCCTTCGAGACACGCCCCGAGCCCGAGTTCTTCCGCGGTAAATCCCAGCAGGCGTTCTTCCGGCCGGCCCAGCAGGCGTTCGCCGGCGCGATTGACCAGCCGCAGTTTCCCGGTGTTGTCGAAGGTGAAGACCGCCAGGTCAATCTCCTCCATCACGGTCCGCAGGAGGGCATTGGCTTCCAATGCGCCCAAGCGCTGTTGCCGAAGTACTTCACCGAGGGCATTCACTTCGATCATGACTTCTCCCATGGCATCGTCGCTTCGCGCACCGCGGGCACGCAACGAAAAGTCTTCTTCGCGCAGGGCTGCCAGAAGATTCGAAAGCGTCTGCAGGGAAAAGACGACGCGGTGCCGCAGCGAAAAGGCGAAGCCAAGCCAGAGAGAAAAAATAAAAAAAGCCAGCGTCCAGACTGCGCCGGAAGAATAATTGCCGCGCCACAGGAGAATCATGGCGATCAGCGAACCCGGAAAGCCCGCTGCTAGCGCGAGGAGCTGGATCCGGCGCTCATAGGACAATTCCCTCATTCCAGTCCATGTTTTTGCAGCCGGCGATACATGGCGCTGCGGCTCAATCCCAGGGCCTTGGCTGCCTGGCTGACGTTTCCCTCGTGTCGAGAAAGAGTGCGCTGGATGAGATAGCGCTCCACTTCGTCGAGGCTCATCTCCTCCAGCTTGGCCGGGCCGCCGGCGGCCTGCGCGCGCAAGCCGAGATCAGCCGCGCGCACGGAAGGTCCGGGCGAAAGGAGCACGCCCCGCTCCACTGCATGATCCAGTTCGCGAACGTTGCCCGGCCAGGCATGCTCGTGCAGAGCCTTGATTGCGGCGGGATCAAAACCTGAAATATTTTTGCGATAGCGCTGCGCGTAACCGTGAAGGAAATGATGCGCCAGAAGATCGACGTCTTCCTTGCGGTCACGCAGTGGAGGAATGTGAATCTCGATAGTATTCAAGCGAAACAACAAGTCTTGGCGGAACCGGCCTGCGGCGGCCTCGGCATTCACGTCGGCGTTCGTCGCCGCGAGCACTCGCACGTTCACGCGGCGAGTTGCGGAGGAGCCGACACGCTCGAGGTCTCCTGTTTCCAGAACACGCAGCAGTTTTGCCTGCAAGTTAAGCGGAACGTTTGCAATTTCGTCCAGAAACAGCGTGCTGCCGTCCGCGAGTTCGAACCGTCCGACGCGGTCGGCCCGCGCATCCGTAAATGCGCCTTTCACATGGCCGAAGAGCTCGCTCTCGAACACGCCCTCGGAGAGCCCGCCTGCATTTACGGTCACCATCGGCTTCGTCGCGCGCCCAGACAGCGCATGAAGCGTTCGGGCGACCACCTCTTTTCCGGTGCCATGCTCTCCGGTGATCAGGACGTTGGCATCCGACGGTCCGATTTGCCCGATCAATTCGAGTACCGGCGCCATTGCGGCGGATTTTGCTAAAAATGTGGGGCGCGACTCCGCGCGCAGAATGCGATTTTCTGCTTCCAGGCGCGACGCCTGCCTCAGCGCCTGCCGCAAATCGATTTGCGTTCTCAGAATGGCAAGCAACCGATTGTTTTCCCACGGCTTCTGAATAAAATCGCGCGCCCCGCGCCGCATCGCCTCCACCGCTACTTCAATGCTGCTCCACGCGGTCATCACGATCACCGGCAACGTGCTGTCGAGCATTTGAATGCGCGTGAGCAGGTCCAGTCCCTCCTGCCCGGAAGTCGTATCCCGCGTGTAATTGAGGTCCATCAACGCCGCGTCAAATTCCCGCGATTCAATGGCGCTTAGCGCTTCCGCCGGAGACGCCACCCCCTGCGTTTCATAGCCCTCGCGCTTTAGCAGCAAGCGCAAAGCATCGCGGATATCCGCTTGGTCGTCCGCCAAAAGAACTCGGTAAGGGTGCGGGCTAGTGGTCTTCATTCGAATGGTTTGCGAAGTTTATCCTACTGCCGTAGTTCGGGCATGGCGAGAAGCGATCGGGGCACCGCCTCGCACCTGGCAAGCGCCTGCTCACGCGGGTTGTGCTGCGCCGACTGGCGCGCCGGCCGTGGCGTTGTCTCCCACAACCCATCCGTCCTTCAATTGAATAATGCGGCTTCCATAGGAAGCATTCCTCTCCGAGTGCGTGACCTGGATGATGGTCGTCCCGCCGTCATTCAGCCTCTTGAAAAGCTGCATGATCTCTTCGCCTTGTGCGGAATGCAAATTCCCAGTCGGCTCATCGGCCAAAATCAGCTTCGGACTAAGAATCACCGCGCGCGCCACGCCCACAAGCTGTTGCTGGCCGCCCGAGAGCTGGTTGGGGAAGAGGTCTTTCTTGCCCACGATGTGGAAGCGGTCAAGCGTGTCGCAAACCAGGCTGACGCGCTCTTTGTGCGGCACGTTCTTATAGGACAGCGGAACTTCCAGATTCTCGAAGACCGTTAGATTGTCGATCAGGTGATAGCTCTGAAACACAAATCCGATGTTCGCTTTGTGCAACTCGTTCCGCTTCTTGACGTTGAGCTTGTGAACGGCTTCGCCTAAAAAGTAAAAGTCTCCGGTCCACGCGCCGTCCAGCATCCCGATGATGCTCAGCAGTGTGGACTTTCCTGCGCCGGACGGGCCCATGATGGTTACAAATTCACCCGCCTGAATATCTAAATTGACTCTGCGCAATAGCCAAAATTTATTTGGCCCTGCCTCGATCACCTTCTCCAAATTCCGCAACTGTATCAATGGCTCCACGTCATCTCCTTGGGCTTCCACCAACGATTCTCGTTCCTTTTGCTGTCAACCTCAAGGGGACATGATCCACTTCACTCATACCGCAAGGCTACCAGCGGATCGACGCGCGTTGCCCGCCACGCGGGAATACTGGATGCCGCGAGAGAAGCCGCCGTCAGCAGTGTTGGAACTACCAGAAACGTGGCAGGGTCGACGGGCTGGACGCCGTATAGCTGATTCGCAAGCAAACGAGCCGCAAAGAACCCTGCAATCAATCCAATGACAACTCCGGCCGCAGCCATTCCCAAAGCTTGTGACAGGACAAGCCGCAACACTCCGACGGGTCGCGCCCCCAAGGCCATGCGCACGCCGATTTCGTGTGTTCGCTGCGCAACCAAGTAGCTAATCACCCCGTGCAACCCGATCAATGCAAGCGCAAACGCCAAAGCTGCGAACAGACCGAGTAGCGTGGCCGAGAATCGCCTGCGCTCCACGGAGGCAGCCACACGCTCCGCCATCGTCTTTACGTCATATACCGGCTGGTCAGAGTCCACCCCCTGAACCTGCTGGCGGATAGCCGCGACAAAAGGCCTTGGGTCGGACCCCGTTCGAACCACCAGGGTCATTCCTGGCGCATGGTACGGAAAATAAATCGTGCCTTTCGATTCCTCCGCAAGATCGTCGCTGCGTACCGTTCCGACGACGCCCACTATGGTTGCCCACGGGCCTTTGTCCCCCCACCCTAATTGCTTCCCGAGCGCACTCTCACGGCCCCAGAATATTTTGGCCAGTGCCTCGTCGATCACCACCACAGATCCTTCACCGATGGGACCCCTGTTAGGCCGCATTTCCGATTCTAAATAGGTACGGCCTTGCAGCAACGGAATACGCATCGCGGCGAAATAGTCTGGCGTGGTGTAGATCGTGTCCGCGTGCGGCTGGGGATCCTTGGGACCCGGATGATAATCGCGGATGGAAAAGACGGAATTGTCTGTTCCCGGCGTCAGGGGCGGCTGGTCCGCCATTGCCGCGTGAAGCACCCCTGGCAGCGAAGAGACGCGCGCGAGCAGCGCGTCCGAAAACGACGCGATCTTCGCCTCATCCGTGTACTTGGTCCTAGGAAGAGAAACTTGCGCCGTCAGCACGTTCGTCGGATCGAATCCTGGTTTGACCTCCAATAACTTTTCAAAGCTGCGCAGCAGAAGCCCGGAACAAATCAGTAGGACTATCGCAAGGGCAATCTCGGAAATTACCAGTGCCCTGCGAAGGCCTTGTCTTCCGGAAGCCTCCGGGGTGCCTCGCCCGCCCTCCTTCAAAGCGCCCGCCAAATCTTTTCGCGCCGCCTCCAAAGCGGGTGCCAGTCCGAACAAGACGCCCACCACCACGGACACCGCAAGCGTGAAGAGCAGAACGGCAGGGTCGAGGCCAATCGCAGCAGTGCGGAGCAGGTTTGCGGGCGCCATGCGAATCAATAGTTGGCATCCCCATTCCGCAATCAACAACCCCAGCGCTCCGCCAAGGACGGCAAGAAGCAGACTTTCTGTTAGGAGTTGCGTAACGATCCGGCTGCGAGCCGCACCCATTGCCCCGCGGATGGCCAACTCCCGAGACCTCGCACTCCCGCGCGCCAGCAACAGATTTGCAATGTTTGCGCAAGCGATCAGCAGGACGAGCGACACCGCACCAAGAAGGATGTACAACGGTTGCCGTACGTCTCCCACATGCTCTTCAACAAAGGGTCGCACCTCAATCCCAAAAGCTCCCATGGAAGAGTCCATTGACCCATTCATTCGCGCGGCCATCGTTGCCATGGTTGCCCGCGCCGCTGCGAGACCTACTCCTCGGCGCAGGCGGCCCAGCATCTCAAATGTCAGCGACCAACGCCGCTCCTCATTCAATTCTCGTGGTGTGAATGCCATCGGCGTCCAGAACTCGACGTCCGCATAAATCACTTCGAGCGCTCTGGGAAGCACGCCAACGATTTCGTAGCTCTCTCCGTCGAGCTGAAGACGTTTCCCGATACTTCCTTGAGCTGAGCCATACATCCGCTCGGCCACGTTCTGGCTCAAAACGACCACATGCTGCGCCCCGTATGCATCCTCGGCCGCTGTGAAGACACGTCCAGCAACTGGATGAACCCCAAGGAGAGGAAACAGGCTCGCACTGACGCGCATGCCTAACAAGCGTTGGGGCTGGTCGGTGCCGGTCAGGTTGTAATTGCGAAAAGTAATCGCCGCTGCCGATTCAAATACGTCGGTGCGGTCGGCATAATCGCGGAACTGCAAAGCCGAAATCTCGGTTCGCGGAAGATTGACTTTTGGAAGCTGGTTGTGAATCACAACCAGGTGCTCTGGCGCGTCAACTGGGAGGCGGCGCAGCAGAATCGCATCCACGACGCTGAAAATTGCGGTATTCGCGCCGATACCGAGCGCGAGAGTAAGGACGGCGACCGCAGTGAATCCCGGACTCTTCGCCAGCATCCGCGCGGCGAATCGTACGTCCTGCCAGAACGTTTCCATGAGCCGCCTCGGTGTTTAGGCCCCGACGCGCGCTTCTTGCGTCTCCTCAACGATGCGGCCGTCGAACAGGTGAATCGTGCGCTCGGCGAAGTTCGCGTAGCGCTGGTCGTGTGTGACCATGCAAACGGTTGCGCCGTTGCGATGCAAATCGCGCAGCAATTCCATCACGGCTTCGCCGTTCTTGGAGTCGAGGTTGCCGGTTGGCTCGTCCGCCATCAGAATCAGTGGATCACCAACCAGCGCGCGTGCCACGGCAACGCGCTGCTGCTGACCGCCGGAAAGCTGCGACGGATAATGACGGAGCCGGTGCGCCATGCCCACGCGTTCGAGCGCGTGCTGCACCTTCTGCTTCCGCTCCGCGGCGCTCGTGCCGCGGTACGTCAATGGCAGCTCGACGTTTTCATACACCGTCAAGTCGCCGATCAGGTTGAACGCCTGGAAAATAAATCCAATCTCGCGATTGCGGATTCGTGTGCGCTCGCTGATCGAAAGATTCGCCACCGGCTGCCCGTTGAGTGTATATTCACCGCCCGTTGGCGAATCGAGCAGCCCGAGAATCGAGAGCAACGTCGACTTGCCGCAGCCCGAAGGCCCGGCGATCGAGATGTATTGCCCTTTCTTGATCTCCAGGTGAATCTCGGACAAAGCGTGTGTTTCCACCTCGTCCGTATAAAACACCTTTTTTACGCCTTCCATCTTGATGAGTGTTGAATTGTCGGTCATTGGCTCTCCTTCTTGTTTTCGATCTCGGAAACTCGGTTTGCTTGTACCCACTCCTTGTGTTCAAAAACAAAATCTGGTTCACGCCTACTCATACCGCAGCGCCACAATCGGATCGATGCGCGTCGCTCGCCGCGACGGAATGTGGCACGCCACAAACGCAACAAGGCAGATGACCCCCAGGGATGCCGCATACACCGTTGCATCTCCCGCGTGCACACCATACAGCAGCGACTCGCTCAGCCGCGCCAGCCCGTATGCTGCAGGTAATCCTACCAGCGCGCCCGCAATCACCATCCATCCAACTTCCTTGAACACCAGCCCTCTCACGTGCCCTGCTGCCGCTCCCAGCGCCAGTCGAATTCCAATCTCCCTTGTCCGCTGCACTACCAGGTACGCCAGCACGCCGTAAATTCCCAGCGCCGCGAGCAGCGCCGCCAACCCTCCAAACGCCGCGGAAAGACCCGCGATCACGCGCTCCGCAAACAAATCTTCGTCCACCACGCGCTGCACCGTCTTCAGGTCGTACACCGGCAAATTCGCGTCTGCTCCCCGAACCGTCTCCCGCATGGCGTTCGCAATCAACAAGGGGTCTTGCTGGCTGCGCACGTAGAAGCTCATGCCAAAGAGTTTTCCGAATTGCGAATACGGCCGAAAGAAATAAGGGCGGTCCGCCGTGCGCACATGCTCTTGTTTCCAATTCTTCACCACTCCAACGATCTCCATGTCGAACTTGATGTCGTTCCCCGAGCCCATGGCAAGGTGCACCCCAATCGGATTCCTGTTCGAGAAGAACTCTTTCGCCATGGCCTCGTTGATGATCGCCACTTTCGTGTTCGTTGCCGTGTCTCCAGCATTGAATTCGCGCCCTGCCAGCAACGGCACCCTCATGGTCGAAAAATAATTCGGGCTCACCGCGTCATAATTCACGTGCCGGTTATCGGTATCCAGGTTTTGACGCCCTTCGACCGTTATGTTCGACCCCATATCGGTTCCGACCAGTATTGGAATCTGCGATGACCCTACGCCCAGCACTCCGGGCAGCACCGCCAGCCGCTCTCTCAACTGGTCCACCAGCGCCACCGTTCTGGCTTCGTCATACCCGCTCAACTGCGGCGAAATCGAAAACGTGATCAAGTTCTCCGTGCTCAGTCCCAAATTTTGCTTCCGCAGGTTCCACAGCGTCCGCGCAAATAATGCCCCGCCCGTCAGCAACAGCAACGTGAACGCCACCTGTCCCGCAACCAGGTACTTTCGGAATCGCACATGGCCCGGTCCCGCCGACGTCGTCGAGCCTTGATCCTTCAACATCTGCGAAACGCCCGCCCTGGTAGCCCGCCATGCTGGAATCAACCCGAACAACAGCGCCGATACCACCGTCGCCGCCGCCGCAAAACCCAATACAGTTCCATCCACATGGGCCGTGATCCCTTGCACCCCTGCTTCAGAAACGACAGCTTGCGTCAAAATGTTCATTATCCAGGTGCCCAAAATCAGCCCTAGGACCCCTCCCCCGAGTGCGCAGAGGAAGCTTTCCACCAACAATTGTTGCATCATCCGCCCGGGCGAAGCTCCCAGCGCCGATCGAATCGCAAACTCCCGCTGCCGTGCCGCCGCTTTGGCCAGTAGCAAATTAGCCACGTTGGTGCATGCAATCAGCAAAACCAGTGCCACCATCGCAAACAGCGCCATCAAGGCCGGCCCGGAATCCCTCTGGACCGTCGTCCTCCCCTGCGCCCCGGGAGACAGCACAATCTTCTTGATTAGGAATTCTTTCTCGTCTTTTCCACCCTTGCGGAATTTGAGCATCGCCGCTTGCTGTTCGAGCAGCCCTGGGTAGTCGACGTTGATTCCCGCTTGCGCTTGCTCCATGGAAACGCCCGGCTTCCGCCGCGCCAACACCGCCAAAAACGAATCATTCCAGTCATCCAATCCGTTGCGGATTGGCGTCATCTGCCCCTTCATGGTCAAGGGCACAAAAATATCCGGCGTCTGTCCCACCTGGATGCCGCTGAATCCTGCTTGCGCCACTCCGACAATCGTCATTTCGGTGTTGTTCACTAGAATCGCCTGATTCAGCACTCCCGCATTCCCGCCGAAATGCCGCATCCAGTAGGAATGGCTCAACACCACGACGGGGTGGGCCCCTTGCACATCGTCGTCGGCCGGCGAAAGCACGCGGCCCAGCGTCGGCCGCACGCCCAGCACGTCGAAATAATTTCCAGTGACCAGCTCGCCAGACCCGCGTTCCGTTTGCCCATGACTCGCGATGCTGGCCGCAAACTGATACCGCGCGAACACTCCGTCAAGAACGGCCGTGTTCTTCGCCAGCCCCTTGTAGAGCGGGTACGAAAAAACCTCCGAATCGTCGCCATCGCTCCAGACGTGTCCCCGTTTTGGCCCCGGGGACTTCAGCACCACCAGCTCGCCCGGATTCCGCACGGGAAGTCGCCGCAACAGCACTTGATTGAGCAGGGAAAAGATCGCCGTATTCGCGCCGATGCCCAGCGCCAGCGTCAGAATGGCAATGAGGGTAAAGCCGGGGTTCTTCCCAAGCATCCGGAGGCCGTACCGTACGTCCTGCCAGAGCGTCTGCATCTCTTCATTCCTCTGTCGGCGGCCCCTGCGATTTCTAAGCGGGCGCAGAAATCGGGAACCCTGTTGCGAAGCGCCCTCAAAGGGCAGCGGCACTATTATTTCAAACGCACCCGGTCAAAATTGTCCCAGGCGGACATGTCAGAGAGGATGACTTTGTCCCCGACCTTCAACCCATCCAATACTTCAATCGTGTTCACCGAGCTTCGCCCCAACTTTACATTGACGCGCACAGCCTCGGATCCGTCTTCCGTAATCTTGAAAATTCCAATCGTGCTGTCCGCCTGCCCGTGCACCGGCCGGCCCACGTAAAGCACGTCCTTCAGGTTCTCCAGGGTGACCGTGCCGTCCACGCTCAAGTCCGGCCGGCAACCGTTCGGGCACGGCTCGTCAAGCGATACGTCCACGGTTACCGTGCCGTTTACCACCGAGGGATCGATTCGCGATACATGCCCATTCACGATGCCATTGCGCGTATCAATCGACGCCTTCTGCCCCGGCACCACGTCTTTGGCTTGCGTTTCGGCGATCTTGATTTCCGCCTTGAGTTTCTTCGGATCAGCCACACGCGCCAGGTTCGTCCCTGGCGTCACATGCTGGCCGACGTCCACGGGCACCAGTTGCAATACGCCATTGATGCCCGCGCGAACGTGCAGCGCGTCCACTTGGCTCTTTTTCAGTTGATAGAGGGCCTTCTGCTCATCGATTTTTGCCTGCTGCGCGGCAAGTCGTGCTTTCGCGGAATCCGCAGCCACCGCGGTTCTTTCGCTTTCCAGCTTTAGGCGGATAGCCAGCTGTTCTTCTCTCACCTTGGAGAGATTCCTGACGTGGTCAGACCCGATCCCTTCTTTGTATAGCTTTTCGTCCACATCATGCTGCAGGCGGGCTTGCTCGTAATCGCTGCGCACGGCGGCCTCGTTGGCCTTTTGATTCATCAGGTCGCTGTCCACCTGCACCTTCAGGTTTGCGTAGTCCGCTTCCGCTCCCTTGAGTTGGAATTCCGCGTCCAGCGCCTCTCTCTGCAACGTCGGGTCACTCAGTTCCATAATGATGGAATCCGGCTTAACGATAGCCCCCGGACGCAATATCCATCGTTCTACTCGGGAGTCTGTCTGTGCGGGGATCCACCGGATATCTTCGGGAACCAGCGTCCCCAGCCCGTGAACGTCCCGCACCATGGGGCCGCGTTTCACTTCATCGGGCCAGACTGTAGCCCGGTCCACGCTTGGCGCGGCAGGCCGGAGTTTGGAGAGTCCATAGGTTACTCCTCCCAGGAGGAGCAGGGTGACGGTGCCATAAATGATCCTGCGGATCTTTTTGGCGCGAGCGTTAGATGGTCGTTGGATGTCCATATATATTGATACCTTATAGAACGCAACTCTCCGGCCCCAGGTTCCTTTAATTAAACATATTTATTTTCAGTGGGTTAGCCGGAGTTCCTCCCCCCAAACCTCCGCCCAATCGACCGGAAATGGGATTACCCGTCCCACCTTCGAACAAGCCTCTTCCCGCGTTGCCGCCATGT